>SVMS01000019.1 GCA_015067255.1 Oscillospiraceae bacterium | reverse complement strand
AAGAAAAATTGTTGAATATATTGAATTGTATTACAATTCAGAAAGATTGCATTCAGGTATCAATTATTCAGTACCAAATCAATTTTTCACTCTTTTATCTGTCCGAAATTCTTGACAAGTTTCGAAAATGTGCTTTGCTTCGCAAAGCGTTGATTTGAAAAGTAAATTATGATATAATTTACTTAGAGGTGAAGATAATGAATAGTCCGTTACTCGAAAAATCACTTGATTTTGCAACAAAAATTGTCTTATTTTATGAAGAATTTTCTAAAACAAAAAAAGATACAACAATTGCAAAACAATTACTGCGCTCTGCTACAAGTGTGGGTGCCAATATAAACGAAGCAATATACGGCAACAGTAAAGCCGATTTTATATCAAAATTACATATTGCTCTTAAAGAAACAGGTGAAAGTATTTATTGGCTTATGCTTTTAAAAAGAACCAACTTAATCGATTATAATTTTGATAGTTTGCTTTCACCTGCAGAAGAAATAAAAAGAATGTTAATAGCATCGTTGAATACTGCAAAGGAGAATTCAAAATGATATTTGATTTTGATGCTCTTTCAAAAGAGTTTAAAATATTTTATGATGCTTTTTCTCCTGAAACTTACGGCATTTCTATGGGACGTGCTGCTGAGCACGCTGCTGTAGATTTTGATAATCTTTCTGATGAAGAAAAAACATTAATCGATGAATGGTTTCTTGAACTTTTCGAAGAAGAAAAAGATTATTATGGTATTCCTTATCTTTGGGTTATTGAAAAATTAAAGGATGTTCGTTTCATTCCTTTGATTAAAAATTATTATAAAAGGTTAAAAAAGCGACACAAGAAAATTGTTGAAACAAACATAGATGGCAAAACAATTAGAGCACGCTCGGATTTTACAAGCGAATTAGTTTTGTGTAAAAAAGTTATAAAAGCACTTAAATCCAAAAAGAAATAATGTGTAGTGGTTCAAACATATAGGTCAAAAATTCAAAGGGTTTCGAATTTGTACAACCTTTCCACAAAAACCGACTTGTTTTGACAAGTCGGTTTTTTTATATGTTTGTTTCTGTAATACATCGTTGAAATACTATAAATTTGTGATATAATCAGTTCAATAAAGAAAAATCGAGGGTGAGTTATGGATATTCGTATTAAAAAGCAATTAGATTTTGCATTAGAAATTGATAAGCTTAAGAACGTGTTCAGACAAACACATTTATCAAATAACGGAAGAAATGAAAACGACGCTGAACATTCCTGGCATATGGCAATTATGGCATATGTTCTCAAGGAATACACAAATGAAAATATTGATATAGCAAAGGTTATGCTGATGTGTTTGATTCACGACATTGTTGAAATAGATTCCGGAGATACATATGCGTATGATTTGGAAAGATTGCAATCTCAAAAAGCAAGAGAGGATATTGCAAAACAAAGAATATTTTCTATTTTACCAGAAGAACAAGCAAAAGAATTAATAGACCTGTTCGATGAATTTGAAGCATATGAAACAGCTGAAGCTAAATTTGCTCATTCCATGGATAATCTCCAACCGCTGATATTAAATAATAACAATAATGGTGGTGATTGGCGTCAACACAATGTCACGGCGGAACAAGTTTATAAAAGACAAAGTAAAACCAAATTAGGTTCGGACAGATTGTTTGAAGTAACTGATGAAATAATTAAAGAAAATATACAAAAGGGTAACTTGAAAAAATAATAAATTCTAATTTATAAAACAGATTGGGATAGGGTCAATTTGCTTAATTGAAAATTTATATGGCAAAAATATTGTTTTTTCGAAATCTATTGCTATTTTGCGACAAAGCCTTTATAATAGAAAAGAAAAAAAGATTTTTGTAATGGAAAATAAAAAATATTACAATAGGGAGAAACGTATGAAACTGATTTCGGATTCACATTTTGACATTCGAGAATATTACGGAGATTTAATTATTCTATATCCGGAGGGATATCCGGAATTAGTTGCGCCATTGCGAGAAAGATTGGATATTTCCGGACACGTATATCATTGTCGTGCTGTAGGAGAGTCGCTTTTGGTGAAGGGAAATGCCTTTGATGAGATTGTGACATTATTAAATCATTGTGCTTGTCTGATACCAGTACTCAATAAGCAGTTGTTTGAAGAAGAGAATTTAGTATCTTGTTCTATGTTTTGGTATTTTATCGGATATATCCGTTCTAAATTGCAAGAATCCATTGTGCCTTACATTCCTAAAAATCAGGATGATGGAGTGCCCGATTTGAAGGGAACACCCTTGCAGGGAATTGATATTATATTTGATGCAGATACTTTTATGTCTAAAATACCGGAAAAATTTGCATCTAAACTGCTTCGTTATAATTATTATGAAAATCGTACTACAAATTTTTATGCTGCCCGTCGCATTAATTTTCAATGCCTGCGTATATCCTTTAATATTTATGAAGAAGCTTTTCAAAATGCTAAGCTATATTATAATGACATTACAGGTTATAACCGTTCAGACAGTGAATTTGATAATTTCTTGGAAGAGCATCTTATTTGCGGATGCCGTGTTGTCAGCTTTGGTGCAGAAGAACGCTTAGAGCCGCAGATGATGGTTTATAAGGAGGAGGTACATCCTTACATTGCGGATTATCCCAAGTCCTTTGTAGGAAAGAAGTCTTATCGTCGTTTTACTGCTAATGAACGTGAGGAAAGCGGAATTCGTGCTGAATTTGTATTCGATGTGTTGATTCCTGTACATAAAATCCTCGGAGCATATATAAAATGCTATTTGACTTGCCGAGATACAGATTGTCCTGTGTTTATGCTTCTTGCCTTGATGGAGCCTGACTTTGCAGAAGGAAGCATTTCGGAGCTTGATTTTGACCGCTATGAAGACGCTTCTTATTGGAAGGGAATCTACCCCGAGCAATCGCATGTGGATACTCGTTTTAACCGTCTGTATTTTTCATTGAATTTTGAATTACTAAGACCTCTTCTAAAAGCTGACCCCGCTTTAAATGTAGGGGAGACGGTAGACTTTATTTTCCCACAGTAAAGGAGGAAAGGATATATTATGTTAGAACCGAGAGGCTCCCGTTTGGGAGATTTTGATTTTACTACAAGACAATTAGAAGAGGACGAGAAAAAGTTCTATGGGATATTTATTTCTCACGCTAATGCTGACAATGAGGATTGCCTTTATCCTCTGCGAAATGCTATGCTTGAAATGGGACTTTATCCTCTTTGCGATCGTGATTTCTTGTCCGGGGGAGACGATTTTCAAAGCAAAATCGAGCGCACTTTGGATTGTTATGCGGCGGTAATTATAATAACCGAGGCATCCTTGCATTCCCATTGGGTCAATTATGAGATTGGTATACTTTCGGGGAAGAATATTCCTGTTTATCTTTGGGACCCAAATGGTATTTTGAATACTGCACCTAAGGAGGATAGCGTGGATTTTCGCAAATTTGCAGATGCACATCTCAACCGTTTTCTCCCTGCATTTAACAGCTTGGAAAGCCTTCTTGATGCTATACGAGACCTTTCTCCTTATGCTGATATGTTTTGTGAAGAAAATGCCTATTTAGACTGTACAACTTTCCGTAAAAGAATGAAGGAATATGCAGAAACAGTAATCGTTACTTTGGAAAGTAATATTTTTGATGAATATTACAGTGATTTTGCCGAATGTAAGATAGGAACACTAATTCCTAATTTTGGAATGTTTTACGCTGACCACGGAGATGGGGAGCATTGCTATGCCAGAAACCGCTGTGTTCCTTTGGAAGATAGAGCTTGTCCACAAAACGGAATCCCTTGCGCTCTTTCACTGCCAAGAACTTTGGGAGAGGAAAATAAGGAATGTGTGCTTTTAAATCATGTGATGTACAATGGCAAGGTTTATCGTCAGGGTGATTTAAATCGTCAAGGTAAACGTATTGAAAAAGGCTGCATTATGTTCCATGTTCCTGTACACAAGCTGTACGGAACAGAATTCAAGTTTATTATGGATGTTCAGGATAACACACGTTATGATTTGATTATGGCTCTTTTGGAAAAAGCGGGAATGAATCCTAGCGCATCTAATTCGATGCTTGGTGGCCGTATTTATCTTTCCTTGCCGGAACGACGTATGCAAGGCCTTTTCCGCTTAAATCATGAATTCACCAACAATTTCCTTTGTCCTCACGCTGCAAGAAAATCCGTCTGAATATTGAAAGGAGACTTTGAAGAGTGAAATCAGCTAATAAAAGAACAATATATATTTCATTGACGTTTGTTCTTGTAGTTATAATTTTGTTAGGTTCTGTATTTCTAAAATTACATAATGAAAAAGAACAGTGGAAACATATTGTTGCAGAACACAATTATAATCATTGGAATGAAATTTATCATATGGCATGGAAAACCGAAAATCAAGGATTTACAAAAGATGCTATAAAAGAAAGTTATTTATATATAAATGCCAAGATTTATTCAAACACAGATGGATTATATCCTGTGTTCAGTGGCGATTCAAAGTATACTGCCTTTTTGCAAACCTATTATTATGGATTGGCACAAGATATTGCTGTAAAAGATATGCAAGGGGATAAATTGCAAGAAGCACTTGATTTATTTAAAGAGACAACTATAGAATTAAAGAAGCTTTCCGGAAATATATTAAATATAGCTGAAAATAAAAGAGCTTCTTTAATAGAAACGAAATCAGAGCTTTATAATCAGGTTGAAAAAACTATTATAGAATTTTGTAATAAGTACGGAGAGAAAATTTCAACATTTAATTTATCTGTTTAAATAATAATTAAATTTCAAACAAAATCTATTTTTTATAAAAGAAAAAAGCCGAATAATCAGATAAAAAAACTGACTTTGCATTATTAAACAGCAAAGTCAGTTTTTTTAAAAACAAATTTAATTATTTTGCAATAACATCTTTGAAAGCTTTACCAGCTTTGAATACGGGAAGTTTGGAAGCAGGAATCTGAATTGTTTGCTTTGTTCTGGGGTTTCTTCCTGTTCTTGCGTTGCGGCACTTAACTTCGAATGTACCAAAACCAACTAACTGAACTTTGTCTCCAGCCTTTAATGCATCCTCAACAGAGCTGATTACAGCAGCAAGAGCCTTTTCAGCATCCTTCTTGGAAAGTTCTGATTTTGCAGCGATAGCAGCAATAAGTTCGCTTTTGTTCATTTTTTTATCCTCCTAAATTTTTTTATATATTAACTCCTATCGGAATTAACTACATCATTTATTTTCAAGCTTTATTTTATCCCAAAGCTTATCCATCTCAGCTAAAGACATTTCCGAAAGATTTTTACCTTCTTTAATTGCTTGATTTTCAAGCTTTTCAAAACGAGAAATGAATTTATCACAAGCATTATATAAGCTGTTTTCAGCATCACAATCCACAAATCTGGCAACGTTTACACAAGAAAATAAAAGATCTCCCAACTCTTCGTTTATTTCCTCTTTATTGTTTTTCTTAATAGCGTTTTCAAGCTCTTGAATTTCCTCGTGAAGTTTGTTTAAAGCACCGTCTGTATTTTCCCAATCAAAGCCGACTTTAGCAGCACGCTTTTGAACCTTTTGACTTCTTATAAGAGAGGGAAGAGCCTTAGAAACAGAATTTAAAGTATCTGTAACGCTTTTCTGACTTTTTTCTACCTTCTTTATTTCATCCCAACGCATAAGAACTTCTTGTGAATTACCTGCCTTAGCATCGGCAAAAATATGAGGATGTCTTAAAATAAGCTTTTTACAAACACCGTCACAAACATCGTCTATGTTAAATTTGTTTTCTTCCTGTGACATACGGCTGTGAAAAACAACTTGGAGCATAACATCTCCCAATTCTTCTTTTAACAGCTCGACATTATCGGTATCAATAGCTTCAACAGCTTCGTAAACCTCTTCGATGAAATTATTCCTGATTGAGTGATGGTCTTGCTCTTTGTCCCAAGGGCATCCGTTTTCGCTTCGCAAAATTGCCATTATTTCAACAAGGTCATCAAAAAAGTATTTTTCTTTTCTTTTAAATCTCTCAACATTTAACATTTTAACGCATTATCCTTATTTTTTCAAGTATTTTTTTAATTTTTTTACCAAAAGGCAAAATTTCTATATCTTTTGCTGTAATTCCTTTGCAAAAATACAGGGAAATGAGATAAATTGCCATCCCAAACAGCACCGAAATCACGGTTGAAACAAGATTTGGAACAAAATTGCCTATAGCTTTATAAAGTAAAAATGCTCCTGCGGCGCATAAAACCGAAGAAAATAAAGGCTTTGTAAAGGCAGAACTGATGCTTGGAAATACACCCGTATTTTTCTTAAGCTGATGCAAATTTAAAATAGTTATTATAAGGTAACAAATAAAAGTTGCAAAAGGAGCGCCGAAAATACGTATATTGGGATTAGCAATAAGAAAATAATTCATTAAGAATTTTATAAGACCGGCAATGAAAATATTTATTACGGGAATATGAGGCTTTTTAATAGCTTGAAGCATTGAGGTCGAAACAGTCGCAATGCTTAAAGGGATAACAGCTAATCCGAGAATATTCAAAAGGGGAGTAGCAATAGCAACACCTTCGGGACGGTTTGAAAAAAGGATATTTAAAATAGGGCCCGACATAACAGACATACCAAAAGCTATCGGAAAAGCAATAAGCGCATTCATTCTGAAGGAGGCGTCAATAGCACTTTTTATACGCTCTGGCTGTTGTAAAGTATATGACCTTGACAGAGCTGGAATAGCGCTTGTGCAAATAGCTGCGGTGATTGTAGCGGGCATATTATAAAGAAGTACCGCCATACTTGTATAGCTACCGTAAACAAAGTTTGCATATTCGCTTGTATAGCCCGAAACAATCAATCTGTTCATAAGAACAAATACATCTATTGTGTTTGTAAGGTTCATAGTCAAAGCACCTATGAGTATAGGTAAGCTTGCTTTTAAAAATTCAGATGCGATTTGTTTATATGGAGTAGCAGGGAAAGATTCTTGATTAAGATATAGCTTTGTAGAGTTTCTGTTTTTTAAATATATTATAAACATATAAAGTAAAGAGATAGCGGCACTTACAGAAACACCGACTGCGGCACCCGCAGCTACGGTAGATAAGGGAAAGCCTGCTTTCAAAAGAATAAGAGCCAAGGAAAAACCTACGACTAAATTGAAAAATGACTCTAAAATATTTGAAATTCCCGTAGACATCATATCCTGATGTCCTTGAAAAAAACCTCTTAAGCCTGCAACTGCAGATACGAAAAAGATTGCAGGCGCAACAGCAATTAAAGCTTCAAAAGCGGGATCGTTACCTGTCCACGAAGCGATCGTTTTTGAAAAAAACAGCATAAAAATCGCAATAAGAAAGCTTATTGAAGAGTAGACAAGTAAAGATATTTTTAAAATACGGGAAGTATCTCTGAATTTTTTTAAAGCAATTGCAGAGGAGACCATTCTTGAAACAGTTACAGGTAATCCCGAGGTAGAAAGCACGTACATCGTTGTATATATGGAAAGGGCACTGTTATAATATCCCATAGTTTCTTCGCCGAAAATACGTGTCATAGGAATTTTATATATAAAACCTATAAATTTTACTATAATTCCCGAAATTGTTAAAATAAGGGCTCCGTGCAAAAAGGTTTGCTTTTTTACATCGGATTGCAAAAAAAACACCTCTTAATTATATAATGATGCCGATTGTATTTATAAATCGGCATCAAAAAAATTATTTATTTTCATTTCTGATTAAAAGAACACCAAGAGTATTTTTGCCACAATGGGAAGATATAGTACAGCTTGCACGTGTTACATAAATCTTTTCAAAAATTCCCTTTGCAATAACTTGGTTTTTAAGCTGCTCTACAATAGCATTGTCAACGCCTGCGTGAGTAATAAAAGCAGCAGATTTGTCAATATCGGTATTCTCAAGACGCTCGTCAACATACTGCTTTAATACAGTTTCGTATTGACCTCTGTATTTTTTGCCAACACCCATTTTTCCGTTCAGAACCTCAATACAAGGTTTTAATTTCAAGAAATTAGCACCTAAAGCCGAAAGAGCAGAGCATCTTCCGCCCTTGTAAAGATATTCAAGAGAGTCTATAACAAAGCTTGCATCAACCTTGGGAACAAGAGCTTCAATTTGTTCTTTGATTTCAGCGCCTGATTTGCCTTCTTCTATAAAAGATATAATTTTTAAAACAAGTAAACCTATTCCGGTAGAAAGATTTTGAGAATCAAGAACAAAGATTCTTTCATTTCCGTCAGCGGCAATGACTGCACTTTGATAAGTAGTTGAAAGTCCAGAGCCTATGCCGATGTAAATAACCTCGTCATAGGTTTCAAGAGCCTTGTTGAAAAGCTCTTCAAATATTCCGGGGGAAACAGCGGCAGTTTTTGGAAGAACCTTTGTTTTATTATAATTTTCATATATATCGTCGGGAACAATGTCTACTCCGTCTTTAAAAGTTTTGTCTCCCAACGTAACAAAAAGAGGAACAATCTCTATATTGTATTTTTTAATAACTTCTTCAGGAAGGTCACAAGTACTGTCGCATATAATATGGATTTTTTTGCTCATAGCCATATTCCTTTCTTAATAAAATAGATATAACCTCAAGAATACTTTTATTATTCTAACATATTTTGCTTAAAAAGGCAAGATGTTTTAATTGGTTAGATAAAATCAAAATAAATAACATAAAATAATGTTAAATTCAATGTTAAACATTGTTAAGTTCACATTATTTTTAGTTAATTTGTGAAGATTAACAAAAATAACAATTGACGATATTGATAAAAGAAAAAAAAGCCGAAAATAAAAAAAAGTATTGAGGAAAAGCATTTTTTTTGTTATAATATATAAAAATCAAAAAAAACGGAGGTATAACTATGAATTTTGATTTAGTGCTATTCGTTCCTTTGTGCGCTATTTTGGCTATTGTTTTTTCTGTAATTCTTGCAGTGAAAATTTTAAAGGCCGATGAAGGCACAGAAAGAATGAAACAAATTTCTGGCTATATAAAAAAAGGAGCGAATGCTTATTTAAGCAGGCAATATAAGGCTGTATCCATATTCTTTATTGCTATGTTTGTAATATTGCTTGCCCTTTCTTTTATAACTGATATTTCAATTTTTGTTCCTTTTGCTTTTATAAGCGGTGGAATATTTTCTGCACTTTCCGGATTTTTCGGAATGAAAATAGCTACTTCTTCAAATGCAAGAACTGCAAGTGCGGCTAATAAGAGCCTTAACTCAGGATTGAGAGTTGCTTTTTCATCAGGTGCGGTTATGGGCTTTGTTGTGGTAGGTCTTGGCCTTTTACATATTTCTTTATGGTATTTTATTCTTAAAGCTGCTTTATTTGACGGCGGTCTTTTTGAAAAAATAGAAAGTAAAGAGGTTCTTTATAACATTACATCTGTATTACTTACATCGGGAATGGGTGCTTCATGTATGGCGTTATTTGCCCGTGTAGGCGGCGGTGTTTTCACAAAGGCTGCAGATGTAGGCGCCGATCTTGTTGGTAAGGTTGAAGCAGGTATTCCTGAAGATGACCCCAGAAATCCTGCAGTTATTGCCGACAATGTAGGCGATAATGTTGGTGACGTTGCAGGTATGGGTGCAGACCTTTACGAAAGCTATATAGGTTCTATTATATCAACAACAACTCTTGCAGTAGCAGCAGGCTTTGGCTTTGGTGGTATAGCCGTTCCGTTAATTATTGCTGCTATAGGTATAATTGCTTCTATTATAGGTACATTTTTTGTTCGTACAAAAGAAGGAGCTTCTCAGAAAAAGCTTCTCGGTGTATTGCGTAGAGGTACTTGGATAAGTAGTATTCTTACAGCAGCTGCAGCTTTCCCCGTAGTTTATTTCATTCTTGGCGCTGATAAAATAGGTACTTATTTTGCAATAATTACAGGTCTTCTTGCAGGTATCATTATCGGTGTTATCACTGAATACTATACATCTGATTCTTATAATCCCACTAAAAAGCTTTCAAAGTCTTCTTTGACAGGTTCTGCTACTACTATTATAAGCGGATTGTCTTTAGGTATGCTTTCAACAGCAGCTCCTGTTGTTGTTATCGGTGCAGGTATTATTGTTGCATTCTTTGTTGCCGGAGGAACTACAACAAACTTAAGCCCTGGATTGTACGGTATAGGTCTTGCGGCTGTTGGTATGCTTTCTACTTTAGGTATTACTCTTGCAACAGATGCATACGGTCCTGTAGCAGATAATGCAGGCGGTATTGCTGAAATGTCTGGACTTGATGAAGAGGTCAGAAAGAGAACAGATGCTCTTGACTCTCTCGGAAATACAACAGCAGCTACAGGTAAAGGCTTTGCAATAGGCTCTGCTGCGTTGACAGCGCTTACACTTATAGCATCATATGTTGAAACAGTAAAAGAAATTAAACCCGATTTTGAACTTAATTTAAATATTACTAATCCTGTTCTTTTGGTAGGTTTGTTTATAGGCGGTATGCTTCCGTTCCTTTTTGCAGCACTTACTATGGAATCTGTAGGCCGTGCGGCACAGAGCATTGTTGTAGAGGTGCGCCGTCAATTTAAAGAAATTACCGGTCTTATGGAAGGTAAAGCGGAGCCCGATTATAAAAACTGTGTTGATATATGCACCAAAGCAGCTCAAAAAGAAATAATAATTCCTGCATTTTTGGGAGTTGTTGTTCCTGTTATAGTAGGCTTGATTTTGGGTGTAGACGGCGTAGTTGGTATGCTTTCCGGAGCAACAGTTACCGGCTTTGTATTGGCTATTATGATGTCTAACTCAGGTGGAGCTTGGGACAATGCAAAGAAATACATAGAAAGCGGAGAGCACGGAGGAAAAGGCTCAGATGCTCATAAAGCAGCGGTCGTAGGTGATACTGTGGGAGATCCTTTCAAGGATACATCAGGACCTTCTATTAACATTCTTATAAAGCTTCTTTCAATGGTTTCTATTGTTTTTGCAAGCTTAATAGTAAGCTTCCATATATTTTAATTAAACAAAAATGACTTAAAGCTTTTTGCTTTAAGTCATTTTTTTATCTGAAGTAATAAGGCATTTTCCCGATATTTTTGTGGAGAAACAGAAAAGTTGTTTTTAAAGAGCTTTGAAAAATATGCGGCATCTTCAAAGCCTACTTCTTCTGCAATAGAGGAAATAGATGCGGTGCTGTTTTCTAAAAGAACAGAGGCTTTTTCAAGACGGAATTTATTTATATAGTTGTGTGGTGATAAGTGAAAATACTTTTGAAAAATTCTATACAAATTAGGTACAGAACAAAAAGCAATATCGCTCAAAGCTTTTATTGTTATGTTTTCGGCATAATGTTGAGAAATGTATTTTTTTATTTGTGCTGCCGTATTGTTCATAATCGTATCCTTAATTTTGGAATGAGCTATTAAAAACTCTACAATTTGATATGCGGCAATATATTTTTGGCAGGTGCTGTTTGTAGTTCTGATAGCTAAAATAAGCTCAGATAATGATTCGCTGTCTTTAGAAGACAGTGTAACAGGCATATCAAAAACGTCTTCAAAAGTAAAGAAATCATTTATAGTAACATTCATAAAAACCCATTGGGCTTTCATAAATTCGTTTATACCGTTATGGTGAATGATATCTTGTTTAACTCCTGCAGGCGCAATAAAAACACCGCCCTCCTGAGTACAAACAGGCTTATTTTTGCCTAAGGCTATTTCGTAATAACCGTTCAATGACTGAACAACAGATAGACAGGGTAAGGTTTTTATGTGCTGTTCTTTTTCTATATTTGCTTTTAAATATCCGCCTGAAATATCCTTTATTTCTATTGAATTGATTTTCATATTCATCACCTGATAATATAATACAAATCAATTATACTATAATATATTCAAAAATGCAATTAGTATGATAAAATAATATCAGAGGTGATAGCTATGGTATTTGCAACAGCAGCTAATATTGAGCGTCCGATGAGATTGAGTTCTTCAACAAGAAATTGGGCGTGGGAGTCGTTACACGGCAAATACGGTGATGAAGCAATTAACAACGGCTTTATTAATTTGGATAATATTGAAAACTTTGAAGCTATGTCAGATATAGAAAAATATGATATAGCTATTAAAACTATTGCACAACAGGCGCCCATAAGAATATGCCAAGAGGAAAAAATATGCAGCTCTGCAACTCTTGGAGGCGCAATTTATCATAGAATCCCTGCAAAATATAAAGAAGAGCCTGTTTTTTTAAGTGTAAGCCATTTAACTATACGCTATGATAAGGTGTTAAATCAAGGTCTTGATTCATATAAAAAAGATATAGCAGAGCGTTTGAAGGATAAATCTCTTTCGGACAAACAAAAAGTGTTTTTAAAT
Organism: Oscillospiraceae bacterium; assembly: GCA_015067255.1. NCBI lineage: Bacteria > Bacillati > Bacillota > Clostridia > Eubacteriales > Oscillospiraceae > Oscillospiraceae bacterium. The sequence continues at coordinate 30,716 of SVMS01000019.1, read as the reverse complement.
AGCTTAGATAATGTTATTGAAGCAATACGCATCTGGCATAGCAGATATTTAAAAGCAACAGAAAACACAAGACCTGATCTTCATAAGCTTTTACTGCAGGTGCCTTTTTCGCAGGCACGTAATTTTCATGAAGCTTTGCAATCTCTTTGGTTTATCTTTTCTTTTGTCCGTCTTTGCGGAAATTGGCCGGGTATAGGAAGATTGGATTGGCTTCTTGGTGATTTCTTGAAAAAAGATTTAAATTCAAAAGAGCTGGATATTTCACAAGCAAGAGAATTGTTGGCATCATTTTTTATAAAGGGCTGTGAATGGATACAGTCTAACACTCCGCAGGAATCCGGTGACGCCCAGCACTATCAAAATATTGTGTTGTCGGGAATTGACAGCGAGGGAAAAGAAATAACTAACGAAGTAACTTTTCTTACTTTAGATATAGTGGAAGAGTTGTCGATTTCTGATTTTCCCATTACTGTCAGACTGAATAAAAACTCTCCTTTAGAGCTTAAGGAGAAAGTTGCCGCTGTTATGCGTCACGGTGGGGGAATTGTTGCAGTATATAATGAAGATTTGATTTTACAGGCTTTGCGTAATGACGGATATTCAGAAAAAGAAGCTTGTAATTTTGCCAATGACGGTTGTTGGGAAGTACAGATACCGGGTAAAACAGATTTTATTTATATTCCTTTTGATGGACTGCAAATTTTTAATGAAGCTATTGGTTTAACTAAAGAAGCTGATAATAATTTTTCATCAATAGAGGAGATTTATTCAGCTTTTTACAAACGTTTAAAAGAAGAAATTTCAAATATATATAAGTATATAATTCTTGAGCCTTATATATTTAAGGACAATAGTTGGCAATCTAAAAAAGATGTTACTCCTACTTCTGTTATAAGTCTTTTTGAAGATGGTTGTATCAAAAATGCACGTGCTTACTATGATTTCGGACCTGAATATTTAGTGCGTTCTCCACATATAGGAGGTTCTCCTGATATTGCCAATTCCTTATATGCAATTGAAAAATTTGTTTTTTTAGAAAAAAGAATTTCTTTTGAAAAGTTGTTAGAATGTTTGCGCAATAATTGGGAAGATAACGAGGAACTACGTTTGTACATAAAAAACAACAGCTTGTTTTACGGTAACGATGAAGATAAGGTAGATAAATGGCATAGTCGGATACTAAATGATTTTGCAGATATTGTAGAAAACTGTAAAGGGGAAGGGGATTGTCCTGCAAAGTTTATCCCCGGTGTAAGCACCTTCGGACGTCAGATTGAATGGTTGCCAAACCGTTGCGCTACTGCATTTGGATATAAAAAAGGAGATATTTTATCAGGAAACGATTCTCCTACTCCCGGAACTGATATAAATGGTGCAACCTCTGTTATTAAATCCTATTGTAAAACAGATTTGGTAAGACAGTCTTGCGGAGCAGCTTTGGATATTAAGATTTTTCCTGAATCCTTAAGCGGAGATAACGGAATAGCTTCGCTTATTGCCTTAATGGACGGATTTTTAAAATTAGGCGGCTTCTTTATGCAGTTGGATGCAGTAGATACTAAAACCTTGTTAGATGCACAAAAAAATCCGCATAAGTATAAAACTCTTTCTGTACGTGTTTCCGGCTGGAATGCCCGATTTGTAACACTTAACAGAGAGTGGCAAAATATGATAATCGAAAGAAATACACAAAATATAAATTAAGGAGCAGTATATGGCAGATTTTTATGTAACAAAAATCCAGCATTTTTGTACTAAAGACGGTCCGGGTATTCGTACTACTGTTTTTTTAAAAGGATGTCCTTTGAGATGTGTCTGGTGTCATAATCCCGAAACACAATCAAGAGAGCCACAGCTCTTTTATTCTTCGCAGCTATGTATTAACTGCGGTGCCTGCTTATCAGCATGCTCTGCTGATGTTCATAAGTTTTCGGGAAATATACATATTCTGCAACGGGATAATTGCTGTCAATGTATGAAATGCGTAGAAGCTTGTCCTACAGGCGCTTTGGAAGCTTGTTCTGAAAAGCTTTCCTCAGAACAAATTTTAAACGAAGTAATGAAAGATGAAGCTTTTTATGGAGATGTCGGGGGCGTAACCTTTTCAGGCGGCGAGCCTACAGCTTATGGCTTGAATTTAATCGAATTGCTCAATAATTTTAAAAAACACAATATAAATACAGCGATTGAAACCTGCGGATATTTTGATTCTTCTCTGTTGTCGAAGCTTGTTTCTGCTACAGATTTATTTTTGTGGGATATAAAAGATACAGACGATGCCCGTCACATTAAAAATACAGGAGTATCCAATAAACTGATTTTAGAAAATTTAAAATTGGCAGATAAAATGGGAGCAAAAACTATTTTGCGTTGTATATTGCTTAAGTCTGTAAATTATAATTATGAGCATTTAGAAGAAATTGTTAAGATATATAAGTCGTTAAAAAATTGCTTGGGTGTAGAGCTTATCGCTTATCACACATACGGAGGAGCTAAAAGAATACAGTTAGGATTAAAAGAAAATATCAATAAAGACTGGCTTTTGTCTGAAGATGAAATATTGAAAGCAAAAAACTTTTTAAAACAAAATGTTCCTATAATAAATAATTAAAAGATATAAAATATTAAAAAGGCTGTTGCTTGGTTTTATCACCTTGCAACAGCCTTGATTTTTTTAATTATTTTGTAACTATATTAAATATATTTATAAATCCTACGATAGTTACTAAAACTATGAGTATAGGAACAATAAAGCGTATACAGATAAGCCATGCTTTTTTCAAAGGAAAGCGGTTTGAATTAGTTTCAACGTGTTCTGCAATATGCTTAGGTCCCCATATCCAGCCTATAAAGATACACATAAATATACCGCCCACAGGCATCAATATATTATCTGTTATAACACCTAAAAAGTCAAAGAAATCATAATTTAATATTTTGAAATTTTTAAGAACGCCATAGGTTAATGCGGCGGGGATACCTAAAAGAAAAGCGCCTAAAGCAGTAAAAATAGTGGCAATTTTTCTTGAACAGTTAAAGCGATCAAGAATTGCGCTGACAACACATTCAAGCAAAGCAATAGCAGATGTTAAAGCGGCAAAGGCCATAAGCAGAAAGAAAATAATAGCGAAAATCCAACCGCCTTGCATAGACTCGAAAACTTTTGGAAGTGTGCCGAAGGTTAATGTAGTACCTTGAGAAGGCTCTAAACCAAAAGCGAAAACAGCAGGGAAGATTGCTAAACCTGCTAAAAGAGCAATTGAAGTATCGAGAGATGCAATAATAGTTACGTTTTTCGGAATACTTTCTTTTTTGCTGAGATAGCTTCCGTAGGTTATTGTAATACCCATGCAAAGAGAGAGAGAATAAAAAACCTGTCCTAAAGCAGCAACAATAGTATTTAAAGAAAATCCGCCTTTAGCGGTAAACATAAATGCTAAGCCTTTATCTGCAGCACCGAGAGTAAGAGAACGGATAGCAATAACTATTAACATTATAAAAAGAACAGGCATCATTACTTTAGAAGCACGTTCAATCCCTTTTGTACCGTAACAGCAAACAAGTGCAGTAATAGCTATAAAGATAAAATGCCAGAAAACAGGCCCTGCAGAAGTAGCAATATATTGAGAAAAATCAGCGGGAGGAGCTTGGAAAACAATATAGTTTTCTATATATTTAAAAATCCAACCGCCTATTACACTATAATAAGATAAAATTATAAAAGCACAGCTGATACCTATTATACCGATAAACTTAAACTTTTTATTAAGCTTTCCAAAAGCTTTTACGGGTCCGCTTTCAGTCATTCTTCCGATAGATAACTCGCTTATCATAACGGGAAGACCTAAAATCAGAATAAATATAATGTATACAATTAAAAACCAAAATCCGCCGTTTTCACCCATAAGATAAGGAAATTTCCATAAGTTACCCAAGCCTATAGCAGAGCCGGCAGAAGCAAGAAGAAATCCGACATTGGAAGCCCATTTTGTTTTCTTTTCCATAAATACCTCGATAATAGTTTTTGATTTTTTTCTTTGATTAAATATTATAACATAAAATTTTAATAACAGCAATATTTTTTTAAGAGAAAATAAAATGTAATAAATTTATAAATAAATGAATATACTTTTTTGAATGAAAATATAAAGAGGTGCTTAAATTGTCAGAAGATAAGAAAATAAAAAAAGCACATACGGTAATTATGGAAAACAGAGCTGTCGCAAATCTTTCAGGTGTTGAGGATGTAGATAGTTTTGATGAAAAAAAAGTGGTTTTATACACAACACACGGAATGATGACAATAAACGGAACAGAGCTTCATATAAGTAATTTGTCAGTTGAAAGCGGAGATTTAACCCTTGAAGGTAAAATATCCTCGATTATATACAGCGATAATGAAAACTTAAAAAATGCAAGTATTTTTACACGAATTTTCAAATAGAAAAGAGGCTTTTAGTTGGAAATATCGGTATCAGAACAGGCAATAGTTTTTTTAAATTCATTGTGCTTTGGCGTTGCTTTAGGTGTTATATACGATTTGTTCAGAATAATCAGAGTAGCTTTTCCAATGGGAAAAATAATTGTCTTTATAGAGGATTTGCTTTTCTTAATATCAGCAGGTCTTTTTAGCTTTATATTTATTTTAACTGTTAATTCAGGCAGAATAAGAATATTTTTATTGATAGCTGCTGCAATAGGTTTTATATTATATTATTTCACTATAGGCAAGCTAATACTCAAAAGCGCACAGTCGATAATTAAAATAATAAAATTTATTTTATCTAAAATTCTATCACCGTTTGCGAAAATTTGTTCTATTATTCAGAGAAAAATTAAAAAAATTTTTAAAAAGTTAAAAAGAGTACAATTATTTTTTAAAAAGTACTTTAAATTTATTAAAAAAAAGATTATTATAAATAAGAAAGAATGTAAAAATAAAAAAGTGTGCGGTGAATATAATGGCAAAAAGAAAACCAAATATTCTAATATCAATGGCACGGTTTTCCATAGTGGTAGTCCTATTGATTACTACAATGGCAGGTTTCGTTAAGGTTAACGAAAAGAAGAAAGAAATTGAGCAGCTTGATAATCAGATTAAAGAGCAACAATATGAAAATGCTCAGATAAATGATATGCTCGAAGCCAATGACCTTGAACTTATTGAGCGTTACGCACGTGAAAAACTCGGATATGGATATCCAAACGAAAAGGTTTATATTGATATCGCCGGAAAATAAACGAGAGGAAAGAGTATTAATTTATGTCAATTGAGGTCGGCAGCATTTTAGAAGGTAAGGTTACAGGCATAACAAAATTCGGAGTGTTTGTATCTCTTGAAAACGGCAGTACAGGAATGGTACATATTTCAGAGGTGTCCACTGAATACGTTAAGGACATTAATGACCATGTTAAAGAAGGCCAGTCTGTTAAGGTTAAAGTTATAGGAACAGATGATAAAGGAAGATTAAGTCTTTCAATTCGCAAAGCAATAGTTCCTGTAAAGAAAGAAATGACATTTGAAGAATTAATGAGCAAATTCAAGCAGGACAGTGATGAGAAAATGTCTGATTTGAAGCGTTCTGTTGAATCAAAAAGAGGCGCCTTTGCGCGTCGAGGCTCAAGAGGATAAATATAAATATAAACTCGGTCGGTATTTGCCGACCGAGTTTTTTATGCTTTTAAAGTAACTTTATTTAAAAACAGAGCGTGGGGAGGTAAAGTTTTTCCCGTGTTTTTTCTGTCTTGGCTTAAAATTATTTTGTCAAGATTTTCTAAGCTTATTTTGCCTTCGTTGATATAAAGAAGAGTTCCCGCCATTATACGAACCATATTATATAAAAATCCGTTTCCTTCAACGTAAAACTCTACAATATCTCCGTTTCTTATAACCTTAGAAGAATAAATTGTACGTACAGTATCGGTAACGTCTGAACCTTGAGCCATAAAAGCTCTGAAATCGTGTTCTCCTATATAATGCTTGCAAGCTTCATCCATTATCTTTTCGTCAAGCTTATATGGATAAAAAAGAGCGGTGCTTTTTAAAAAAGGATTTTTAACACTCCCGTTAAAAAATCTATAAACATATTCTTTTTTTGCAACATCAAAACGGCTGTTAAAGCTATCGTCAACTATTTGGCAGTCTAAAACGGCAATATCCGAAGGAAGCAGGGAATTAAGGGCTCTTTTTAAGTTTTCGGGAGGTATAGCGCAGTTTGATTTAAAATTAGCATAATATTCCTTTGCATGTACTCCTGCATCAGTACGGGAACAGCCTGTTATGCTTATATATTCTCCTGTTATTGAGCTTAAAACGGAGTTTAGAGTGCCTTGGATTGTAGATGCATTAGGCTGAATTTGAAAACCGTGATAATTGCTGCCGTCAAAACAAAGCTTGAGTCTGAAATTATTCATAATTATAAGGCATTACGGCTTAATATAAAACCTAACCTTTGTCACCTAATTTCATATAAAATTTAAAATTATAACAATTCCAAAGACGATAACAGTAATAAAAAATGCATAAAAATCAATAGAAGAAAATTTATATATCTTAAACTTTGTTCTGTTAAAATCGCCTCTGTAGCAGCGACATTCCATAGCAACCGCAAGCTCATCAGCACGTCTGAAGGCAGAAACAAAAAGCGGCACAAGAATAGGGATAAGGGATTTGGCTCTTTTTATAAGACCGCCTGAAGAAAAATCAGCACCTCTTGCTTTTTGTGCATTTATTATTTTTTCTGTTTCTTCTATAAGTGTAGGAATAAAGCGTAGAGCAATAGTCATCATCATTGAAAATTCGTGTACGGGAATATGAATTTTTTTCAAAGGAGATAACAAGCTTTCAATACCGTCTGTAAGCACGATAGGGGAAGTGGTATAAGTCAGCATAGATGTTCCCATTATAAGAAACATAATTCTCAGTATCATAAACACAGTAACTTTAATTCCGTTGAGAGAAATAGAAATTGTTATAAACCAAAATTTTATAGGCTCAAAAAGTGGCTCACCCTGAGTATAAAAAAGGTTTAAAATGCTTGTTAAAACAATAATAATAAGTAGAGGTCTGACACTTTTTAAAACAAGCTTAATAGGAATTTTTGAAGCAAAAATGCTTGAAAATAAAAAGATACCTAAAATTAAATAACCAAATATATTTTGAGGAACAAAAAGAATAACTATAAAAGCTATTGTAATAAGAATTTTAGTTTTAGGGTCAAGACGGTGAATTACAGAATCACCGGGAAAAAACTGACCGAAGGTTATATCTTTAAACATTGGCACCCCTCCGTTTTATCAGCTTTAAAAGCTCGTTTTTACCGTCTTCTATAGTGTATATGCCCGTGTTTACATCAATACCTCTTTTGTTAAGCTCTAAGAAAATTTGAGTAATTTGAGGAATTGCCAAACCAACCTGATACAATTCTTCAGCTCTTTTGAAAATATTAGCAACTGTATCATACATATAAACTTTAGATTTATTCATAACAAGAATATGTTTAGCATTTCTTGCTATATCCTCCATAGAGTGAGAAACAAGAATAACCGTGCTGTTGTTTTGTGTGTGATAGTCTTTTATATGCTGTAATATATCATCTCTTCCAACAGGGTCAAGACCCGCAGTCGGCTCATCTAAAATAAGAACCTTGGGCTTCATGGCAATAACTCCTGCAATTGCAACACGGCGTTTCTGTCCGCCTGAAAGCTCAAAAGGAGATTTTTCCAAAACACTTTCATCAAGACCCACAAATTTTAAGCTTTCATAAACACGCTGAGTAATTTCAGCGTTAGAAAGTCCCATATTCGAAGGGCCGAAAGCAATATCTTTATAAACAGTTTCTTCGAAAAGCTGATATTCGGGATATTGAAAAACAAGGCCAACATCAAAACTGAGTTGACTTTTGTTTTTTATTTGAGAAATATCCTGACCGTCAAGATAAATTTTACCGTTAGTAGGCTTTAAAAGGCCATTAAAATGAGAAATGAGAGTTGATTTTCCACTTCCGGTATGTCCGATTACACCTAAAAAATCGCCTTTTTCTATTTCTAAACATACATTATCAAGAGCACACATTTCAAAAGGTGTGCCCTTGCCGTAAATATGTGTTAAATTTTCAGTCTTTAAAATAGTTTCCAATTTTGTTTACTCCGTTATATTATGAGATAAATAATCTTCAATAGCATTAACACATTCTTCTACCGTAATAATTTCAAGAGGAAATTTTAAATCAAGCTTTCTGAGTGAAAACATAAGATCGGTAGATTGAGGAACATCAAGTCCTATGTTTTTTAAAAGTCCCACATTCATAAAAACCTTGTGGGGAGTATCATCAAGAAGAATTTGACCTTCATTCATTACAATAACTCTATCACTTTGAGCAGCTTCATTCATGTAATGAGTAATAAGAATAACAGTTATTCCTTCTTCATGGTTTAGCTTTTTTATTGTTTTAATAACCTCTTCACGTCCTGCAGGGTCAAGCATAGCTGTAGGCTCATCAAGAATAATGCATTTAGGCTTCATAGCAAGAATTCCCGCTATGGCAATTCTTTGCTTTTGACCGCCGGAAAGAAGGTGAGGGGCGTGGTTGCGATATTCATACATACCAACAGCCTTCAAAGCATCATCAACTCTTTGACGAATTTCTTTCTGAGGAATACCTAAATTTTCAGGACCGAATGCGACATCCTCTTCAACTATAGTAGCAACAAGCTGATTATCGGGATTTTGAAAAACCATTCCTATTCTTTGACGGATTTCAAAGAGCAGTTCTTCGTTTTTTGTGTCCATATTGTCAACAATAACGCTTCCGCCAATAGGCAGCAAAATAGCGTTGAGGTGTTTTGCAAGAGTCGATTTTCCAGAACCGTTGTGTCCTAAAACACTTACAAATTCACCTTGATTTACAGAGAAATTTATGTTGTCAAGTACAATATGAGAACGGTTGTTTTCATTTTCGTACAGAAAAAATAAATCTTTTCCTTCAATAAAACTCATTTGCTGAGAATTTCCTTTCAATAATAAAAGAATATATGTAAAGTCTTATAGCTTTACAATGCTTCCCACCTTGCAGTATTGCCGCAAGGAAGCACACCGCCGGTAGATAAAACCTTTAAACCGATTTCATCAGCAGTACATTTACCGCCAAAACGTTTTTTGATAATATTTTCTAAAAGATATTTCATAATAGCGGGAGAAAGACCGGTAGTATAAGAATTTAAAATAAAGAAAAGGGGATTATCGGACATAACTCCACAGCATAAATCAATAAGATCATAAAGCTTGTCTTCAAGATGCCAGATTTCTCCGTTTGGACCTCTTCCGTAAGACGGTGGATCCATAATTATTGCATCATATCTTCTGCCTCTGCGAATTTCTCTTGCTACAAATTTACTGCAGTCATCTACAATATATCGAACAGGAGCATCTGAAAGCCCCGAAGCCGCAACATTTTCTTTTGCCTGTTCAACCATTCCTTTAGAAGCATCAACGTGGCAAACGGAAGCTCCTGCATTAAGGCAGGCAACGGTAGCACCGCCTGTATAGGCAAAAAGATTAAGCACATTTATATGTCTGTTTGCGTTTTTGATTTTTTCTTCACAAAAGTCCCAGTTAACAGCTTGTTCGGGGAATAGACCCGTATGCTTAAAGTTCATAGGGCGTATATTAAAGGTCAGCTCTTTATAATTAATTTGCCAACTTTCAGGTAAGTTATGCTTATTCCAGCTTCCTCCGCCTGAGGAAGAACGGCTGTAAACAGCATCAGCTTTGTTCCAAAGAGAATTATCCTTAGGAGTTTTCCAAATTATCTGAGGGTCTGGACGGCGGAGAATAAACTTTCCCCAGCTCTCTAACTTTTCACCGTCGCTTGTATCTAAAATTTTATAGTCTAACCAATTATCTGCAATCCACATTATACTATTTTCCTATCATAAACTTATTGATGTTAAATTATATCACAGCATACAGTATTTGTCAATTTTTCATAATATAAAAATAAAGCAATAAATTGTTGATATTGGTTTTTAAAAATGATATAATAGAATATAATCAGTTTAAAGTAAAGGAAGATATCAATGGCAGATTTATCGGTTAATATAGCAGGAGTTACATTAAAAAACCCGTTGGTTACAGCATCGGGTACATTTGGCTTTGGATTTGAATACAACAAATTTTTTGATATTTCAAAATTGGGAGCAGTATGCGTTAAAGGACTTACCTTGAAAGAAAGACAGGGAAATCCTCCCTCAAGAATAGCAGAAACAAGCAGTGGTATATTAAATAGTGTAGGCTTGCAAAACCCAGGTGTCGAGGTATATGCAAACGATTATCTTCCAAAGCTGAAAGAAATGGGTTGTACGGTTATTGCAAATATCGCAGGAAGCTGTATAGAGGACTACTGTCAAATGGCAGAGCGTATTTCACAGACAGATACAGACCTTGTGGAAATGAATATTTCTTGTCCTAACGTTAAAGAGGGCGGCGTTGCTTTCGGCGTTATTCCTGAAACCGTGTTTAAAATAACAAACGAAGTAAAAAAACACTGTACAAAGCCTTTAATTGTTAAGCTATCTCCAAATGTAACGGATATTACAGAAACTGCAAGAGCAGCAAGAGATGGCGGAGCAGATGCTCTTTCTCTTATAAATACTTTACTTGGAATGAAAATAGATATTAGAACAAAACGTCCTGTTTTGCATAATAACGTAGGAGGTCTTTCGGGTCCTGCTGTAAAGCCTGTTGCGGTAAGAATGGTTTGGCAGGTTAAAAATGCAGTTGACCTTCCTATTATTGGAATGGGCGGAATAGCAAACGCTGATGATGCAGTTGAATTTATGCTTGCAGGAGCAGATGCTGTTGCAGTGGGAACCTCAATGTTTGCAAATCCAATGTGTCCTATAGAGATAATTGACGGACTTAATACATACCTTGATAATAACGGCTATAAAAAAGCAACTGAACTTACAGGAAAGGTATTGCCTTACTGATAGGAGGATTATAAATGACAAGACTTTATATTGTAAGGCATTGTGAAGCAGCGGGAAATAAATCAAGAGTATTTCACGGCTCGTTTAATTCCGAAATAACCGAAAACGGTCAAAAACAGCTTGAACAGTTAAAAGAACGCTTTAAAGACATTAAATATGATGTGATTTATTCCAGTGATTTGAACCGTGCTGTAAAAACAGCAGAAGCTGTAAATTCTCATTTAAAGCTTAATATCAGCTTAACAAAGGATATAAGAGAAATATTTGGCGGTAAATGGGAAAACATACCCTTTGTAAAAATAAAAGAGCTGTATCCAGAAGAATATAATTTATGGGAGAAAAATGACGAAAGCTTTAAAATGCCTGAAGGTGAGAGCTATTGTGATTTTTTTGAGCGTATTGTTTTGGGTTTTGAAAAAATATTGAAAGACAATAAAGGTAAAACTATAGTTGCAGCAACTCACGGAACAGTAATAAAAATGTATCTTTCATATATTTTAGGGTATGGTCTTAAAAATTCTTCCAATGTTCCTTGGTGCGATAATACAGGAGTTTCTTGTATAGACTTTGATGATGATTTGAACGGAAAAGTTGTTTTTATGAATGATAATTCTCACTTGTCAGACGAAACAAAAACTATTATTCATCAGGAATGGTGGAAGAAAAGTCAGAAAGAAGGAAAAGTATGATATATACAGTAACTTTAAACCCTTGTATTGATAAAACCTACGATGTTGACGGACTTGTAGTTGATAGAATGAATAGAAGTATCTCATCACGTACCGACTACTGCGGAAAAGGGGTAAATGTTGCTATAGATTGTTGCATTTTAGGTCAGAAGGCTATTGCGACAGGATTTTTGGGAAGTAATGACTTAAAGCCTTACAATGAAACTCTTTCAAAATACGGAGTAGAAAACGGCTTCGTTATGGTGGAAGGCTCAACAAGGGTAAATATTAAAATTGTTGATATAAAAACAATGGAGCAAACCGATGTAAATGAAAGTGGCTTTGAGATTCCTGTATCTAAAATTACAGAGCTTGAAGAATATCTTAAAACAAATGTAAAAAAAGGTGATATCGTCTCCTTCAGTGGTTCTGTTCCTAAGAAATTCAGTTTTGAAAGCTTTAAAAGACTTATAGATGCCGTTGTATTTAATGGTGGAAAGCTTGTTGTAGATACCGAAAAAGAACGTCTTGCATACGGAATAAAAATGAAAGCTTTTATGATTAAGCCCAATATCCACGAATTTGAAGACTATCTTTCAAAAAAGCTTGAAACAGTTGAAGAAATAGCAAAAGAAGCAAATAATATCGCTAAAACAGGTGTTACTAACGTAGTTATTTCAATGGGTGGCGACGGTTGTCTTTTTGCAAATGCCGATAGCGTTATATATTGTAAAAATCTTGATGTAAAATGTGTAAGCACTACGGGAGCAGGAGATTCAGTAGTTGCAGGCTTTATAAGTGCATACGCTGAGGGAAAAGCGTTTGAAGACTGTGCTGTGTCAGCGGTTGCATCAGCAAGCGCCTGTGTAATGACAAAAGGAACATTACCTCCTGAAAAAGAAAAATACGACGAATTGCTAAAGAAAGTTTCTTTTATAAGAGTATTGTAAAAAAACGGTAGATACAAAATAATGTATCTACCATTTTTAATGCTTTTATCAGATATTAAATAATAATTCCGAATAAGTGGGGAATGGCCAAAATTCTTTAGCTACTATAAGCTCAAGCTCATCTGCAACATCTCTGACATTATCCATAGCGGGAACAATATAGCTCTTATGACATTGAGCTTTTTCAATAGCATCAGTAATATCCTTAATCTTAATAAGATTTTCTTCAAGAAGGTCAGTGCTTTCTATAAGTTTTTCTGTAAGGGTTGAAAGCTTTACAGCTAACTTTTCCTGAGATTTTGCGCCAATACCAATGCTTGATGACTTTTTCAAAGCAAGAGAAGCTAAAATGCTGTCCGTATACTTTATGCAGGCAGGAATAATCTCTTGCTTTGCCATATCAAGCATAGTTAAAGCTTCGATATTTATCGTCTTTGAATATTCAGCTAACAATATTTCATAACGGGAATACATTTCCGATTCACTGAAAATACCGTGTTTTGAAAATAGCTCAATATTCTTTTTGTCAATAAAATGAGCTAAAGCTTCGGTGGCTGTTTTGTAGTTAGGTAAGCCTCGTCTTTTTGCTTCCTCAACCCATTCTTCTGAATAGTTATTGCCGTTAAAAATGATGCGTTTATGCTCTTTAAAGGTTTCTCTAATGATATTTTCTATCTCATCATTAGGATTTTCACAAGCATCAAGTCTGTCAGCAAATTGACGTAAGCTTTCTGCAACGGTTGTATTGATTATAACATTTATATCTGCTATTGATTGCGAAGAACCGGGCATTCTGAACTCAAATTTATTGCCTGTAAAAGCAAAGGGGGAGGTTCTGTTTCTATCGGTGGTATCACGGCGAAGCTTAGGAAGAATTTCTACTCCTGTGTTAAGCATTTCACGCTTATTTTCCAAAGAGGATTTACCTTCAATAACAGCATTTACTACATCTTCAAGCTCTTCGCCTATAAACATAGAAACAATAGCAGGCGGAGCTTCGTTAGCTCCGAGACGGTGGTCATTTCCTGCAGTTGCTACTGAAATACGAATTAAATCACCATACATATCAACAGCCTTCATAACAGCTGCAAAGAAGAGAAGAAACTGTTTGTTTTCAATAGGATTTTTACCGGGCTTTAAAAGATTTTCTCCGTCGGAGGTAGAAAGAGACCAGTTATTATGCTTTCCGCTTCCGTTTACTCCTTTATAAGGCTTTTCGTGTAGTAGACAGACAAGATTATGATGAGGAGCGATTTTTTTCATCATTTCCATTGTGAGCTGATTATGGTCTGTTGCGATATTTGTATGTGTATAAATAGGAGCAAGCTCGTGCTGAGCAGGAGCGCCTTCGTTGTGCTCTGTTTTTGCATAAACGCCCAATTTCCAAAGCTCTTCGTCAAGCTCTTTCATATAAGCAGATACTCTTTCTTTAAGAGTACCGAAATAATGGTCATCCAATTCCTGTCCCTTAGGAGGTCTTGCGCCAAAAAGAGTTCTTCCGGTAAAAATCAAGTCTTTTCTTTGCTTGAATAAATCTCTGTCAACAAGGAAATATTCTTGTTCAGGACCTTCGGAAGAGGAAACTCGGCTTACGTTTTTACCGAAATATTTAAGTACTCTGACAGACTGACGTCCTATTTCTTCTTCAGAACGCAAAAGGGGAGTTTTCTTATCTAAAACCTCGCCCGAATATGAGCAAAATGCTGTAGGAATACAAAGAGTACGGTCTTTAATAAAAGCATAAGAGGTGGGGTCCCACGCAGTATATCCGCGTGCTTCAAATGTAGCTCTCAAACCACCAGAGGGGAAAGAGGAAGCATCAGGCTCACCCTTTATAAGCTCTTTTCCTGAAAATTCCATTATAACCTTACCGTCAGGCGTAGGGGCTATAAAAGCATCGTGCTTTTCAGCAGTAACACCTGTCATAGGCTGAAACCAGTGAGTATAGTGAGTAGCGCCTTTCTCGATAGCCCAATCCTTCATTTCATTTGCAACGACCTGAGCAACGGCATTATCAAGAGGCTTTCCCTCATTGATTGTTTCTTTCAGACTTTTGTAAATGTCTGCAGGCAGACGCATAGCCATAATAGTTTCATTAAATACGTTACTTGCAAAAATTTCAGGTACATTTGTTTTATCCATAAAATCACCATATCCTTTACTGTGATTAAAGCTACGTATTGCTTATATCAAAACAACATTTTAAGAATATCATATGCTTTGTTTTATGTCAAGTTTACAGCTTATTATATTTATTATTATAAACTTAAATTTATTTTTTTAACAAAAAAAATCTTTGTTAAAAAATAATTTTTATAAGGTAAAACAAAATCATAAAATATACTATATATTAACATAAAAATATGTCATTTTTGCTTGCCAAAAAAAATATTATATGATAAAATAAATAATAGATTATTCAATGAAAAGAGGAGATTTTTTGCTATTCGATAAGCTACATGAAGAATGCGGAATTTTCGGTGTAGTGTGCGCTGAAAATGAAGAAGCTGCGGGAATAACATATAATGCACTTTTGGCTTTACAACATAGAGGTCAGGAAAGTGCGGGAATAGCCGCTATTTCCGGAAAATCAATATTGTATCATAAAAACAGTG
This sequence comes from Oscillospiraceae bacterium, assembly GCA_015067255.1. Taxonomy (NCBI): domain Bacteria; kingdom Bacillati; phylum Bacillota; class Clostridia; order Eubacteriales; family Oscillospiraceae; species Oscillospiraceae bacterium. The sequence continues at coordinate 15,494 of SVMS01000019.1, read as the reverse complement.
GTCTTGTTTCCGAGGTTTTTAAAAATTAGGTTCTTTCTAAACTGCCTAAATCTAAAACAGCTATCGGCCATGTTAGATATTCCACAGTCGGAAATAACTCTAAAGAAAATGCTCAGCCTATTGTTACTGAGTTTTTTAAAGGAAGAATAGCAGTTGCTCATAACGGAAATATAATAAATGCAGAAGAGTTAAAAAAATCTCTTGAAAATGAAGGCGTTTTATTTAAAACAAACAGCGATAGCGAAATTATATCAATGCTTATTGTTAATGAAATGCTAAAGGTTGAAAATATTGAACAGGCAATTATAAACGCTTGTTCCTATTTAAAAGGAGCATATTCTCTTGTTATTTTAAGCGGAAATAAGCTTATAGCTGTACGTGATCCTAACGGTTTCCGTCCTCTTTGTCTCGGTGAATATAACAATGAAAAAATTATTGCTTCAGAGAGCTGTGCTATTGACAGTATAGATGCAAATTTTGTACGTGATATAAAGCCCGGAGAAATTCTTTCCATTGATGAAAACGGAGAGATGAGCTCTATAATGTTTGGCTATAAAAAAGCCAAGGAAGGCTTGTGCATTTTTGAATATGTTTATTTTGCACGCCCTGACTCTATCATTGATAATGTGAGCGTATATAAAGCTCGTTTCAATGCAGGTATGATACTTGCTATGGAAACACCAACTAATGCTGACATTGTTTGCGGTGTTCCCGACAGCGGTCTTGAAGCAGCACAAGGATTTAGTGCTCAGAGCGGAATTCCTTTAGGAAGCGCTTTTGTTAAAAACAGATACATAGGAAGAAGCTTTATTTATCCTACTCAGAAAGCAAGAGAGACTGCTGTAAAATTAAAGCTTAATCCTTTAAAAGCAACTGTTGCAGGAAAAAGAGTAATTCTTGTTGATGACTCTATTGTAAGAGGTACCACAAGCGCAAAAATAATAGCAGCTTTGCGTGCAGCAGGAGCTAAAGAGGTTCATTTGCGTATTTCATCTCCGCCTTTTATTCATACATGTTATTTTGGTACAGATATAGATTCAGAAGAATCACTTATTGCAAATAAATATTCATGTGATGAAATTTGTAAGATGATAGGTGCAGACAGTCTTGCATATATTTCTGTAAAAGGTTTGAAAACAGCTTGCAACGGCTGTAATTTAGAGCTTTGCACAGGCTGTTTTGATGGCGAATATCCTATTGACGTTAAATAATTTTACCGTAGGGCACAATGGCTCTGCTCGTGCTTTAAGCAGGGCAGAGCCTGTTTTTATACAAAATTAAAGGGGGTTTAAAAATGTCGTTTGCTCATCTTCATTTGCACAGTGAATACAGTCTTTTAGACGGAGCGTGCAGAATAAAAGAAATTGTAAAAAAAGCAAAAGAATATAATATGAATGCTGTGGCAATAACAGACCATGGGGTTATGAACGGTTGCATAGATTTTTATAAAGAATGTAAAGCAAACGGTATTAAACCATTAATAGGCTGTGAGGTTTATGTAGCTCCCGGCACCAGATTTGATAAAACCCGTGAAATTTCAGGTGGATATTATCACCTTGTTCTTTTATGTAAGAATACTAAAGGCTATAGCAATCTTATAAAGCTTGTTTCTTTAGGATTTACTGAAGGTTTTTATATTAAACCGAGAATAGATTTTGAACTTTTGTCAAAATACAGCGAAGGTCTTGTATGTCTTTGTGCCTGCTTGAGAGGTGAAGTACCTTCTAAAATTCTCAACGGTGATATTGAGGGTGCAAGAAATAGTGCTAAAAAATATAAAGAATTGTTTGGTGAAGACTATTATCTTGAACTTCAAGACCATTTAATGCGTGAACAGCAAGCTGTAAATACAGGATTATTAAAGCTTTCAAAAGAACTTGATATTCCCATAGTAGCAACAAATGACGTTCATTATATAGATAAAAATGATGCTAAAACCCAAAAAGTATTGATGTGTATTCAAACAGGTAAACAGATCAACGATGAAAATGCTATTGCGCTTCCTACAAATGAATTTTATTTTAAATCAGAAGAGGAAATGAAAAGCCTTTTTTTAAATTGTCCTCATGCTGTTGAAAATACACAGAAAATAGTAGATAAATGTAATATAGAGTTTGATTTTAATGAAAGGCATTTGCCTGAATTTAAGCTTCCAAGCGGAATAAATACCTATGATGAACTGAAAAGACTTTGTGAAAAGGGAATTGAAAAACGTTATAATAATATTTCCGAGGAAATAAAGGAACGCTTGAATTACGAGTTGAATACTATTAAAGAAATGGGATTTGTAGATTATTTTTTAATAGTACACGATTTTATAAAGTTTGCAAAAGATAATAATATTCCTGTCGGTCCAGGTAGAGGAAGTGCTGCGGGAAGTATTGTGGCCTATTCTTTACAAATTACGGATATTGACCCTTTAAAATATAATTTGCTTTTTGAAAGATTTTTAAATCCCGAACGTGTAACAATGCCTGATATTGATATTGATTTTTGTTATGAACGTAGGGGAGAGGTAATAGAATATGTAATAAATAAGTACGGGAAGGACAGAGTTGCACAAATTATTACTTTCGGTACTATGCAGGCACGCCTTGCAATAAGAGATGTAGGAAGAACCTTAGGAATACCGTATAATGATGTTGATGTTGTGGCAAAGCTTATTCCTATGGAAAAGGATATGTCAATAAAAAAAGCTTTATTAGTTTCTCCGGAGCTCAATGCTATATATGAGGAAAAAGCGGAAATAAAAGAGCTTATAGACACTGCTGAAAAGCTTGAAGGAATGCCCCGCCATTGTTCTACACATGCAGCGGGAGTAGTTATTACAGCTTCTCCTGTATATGATTTTGTGCCTTTGCAGAAAAATGATGATTTAACAGTAACACAGTATCCGATGGGAACATTGGAAGAGCTGGGACTTTTAAAGATGGACTTTTTGGCATTGAGAAATCTTACAATTATAAGTGACGCCGAGAAGCTGATAAATGCAAATAAAAAGGATTTTTCCATAGAGAATATTCCATATGACGATAAAGGTACATTCGATATGCTGACCAGCGGAAAAACTTTAGGTGTTTTTCAGCTTGAATCTCCGGGAATGCGCAGAGCTATAATGGGGCTTGAGCCTAAAAGTATGGAGGATATTATAGCTGTTATTTCCCTTTACCGACCGGGTCCTATGGATTCTATACCTGCATATATTGAATTTTCTCACAATCCTGAAAGAGTGAAATATAAACACCCACTTTTAAAGGATATTCTTGACATTACCTATGGCTGCATAGTTTATCAGGAACAGGTTATGCAAATAGTCAGAAAGCTTGCCGGATATTCTTATGGCAGAGCTGATCTTGTTCGTCGTGCTATGAGCAAAAAGAAAGCCTCTGTAATGGAAAAGGAACGTCAAAACTTTATTTACGGTAAAAAAGATGAAAACGGAAACATTGAAATAATAGGCGCAGTAAATAACGGCGTTGATGAAAAAACAGCGGGTGAGATATTTGATGAAATGGCAAAATTTGCCGAATATGCTTTTAACAAATCTCATGCCGCCGCATATGCTATGGTAGCGTACAGAACTGCATTTTTAAAAAAACATTATACAAAGGAATATATGGCAGCTCTTTTAACCAGTGTTATTGACCGTCAGGATAAGGTTAATGAGTATATAGAAGAGTGTAACAGCTTAGGTATAAAAGTGTTGTTGCCCGATATTAACGAAAGCTGTGATACCTTTACCGTTTCGGGAGGAAATATCCGTTTTGGACTTGTTGCAATAAAAAATGTAGGCAGAGCATTTATAAAGCTTTTGGTAAAAGAAAGAGAAAGAAACGGAAAATTTGAGGATTTTTACGATTTTTGCAAAAGAATGAGCGCTTATGACTTAAACAAGAGAGCTATTGAGGGTCTAATCAGATGCGGCGCTTTTGACAGTCTTAAAATTAACAGAAAAAGTCTTTTATTATCTATGAATAAGATAATAACTCAAATTACAGACAGTCAACGAAAAAACGTAGAAGGTCAGCTTGATTTGTTTTCAGAAGCACCTATATCCGAATTAAAAGCGCAACGTTATGAAATTGTGCCTGAGTTTTCAAGAGAAGAGCTTTTGAAAATGGAAAAAGAAGTCGGCGGAATGTATTTTTCAGGACATCCTATTTCGGATTATACAAGAGCAATAAAACAGTATAACGCAAAGAGCATAGCGCAGATACAAGAGAGTCTTGAGGAAAATGACGGAGCTTTTAAAGATGGAGATAACGTAAAGATAGCAGGAATTGTACTTAATGTTACTTTGAAAAATACAAAGAATAATGAGCAAATGGCTTTTGTAACTATGGAAGATCTTACGGGAGTTGTTGAGCTTATTATATTTCCAAAGGTTTTTCAAAAATTTTCGAGGTTTCTTTACGAGTCAAACGCTTTGCTTGTTTTAGGAAAAATAAATGTTCGTGAGGAAGAGCACTTTAAACTTTTATGTAACAGCATTGATATTCTTGAGAAGAATGATATGATTTCAAAAAAATTATATGTTAAAGCTGCTTCAAAAAATGATACTGATTTTATCAAAGCAGTAGAACTTATGAAAAGAAAGCCGGGAAAAAGTAAGGTTACCGTAAAATTTTCAAACGACGGCAGTGCTGTTGTGGCAAACTTTAACGTGGATATTGATGAACAATTAGAAATTGAGCTTTGCGAAATTTTAGGTAAAAACAATGTTGTTGTGATTTAACATAAAAAAAGTGTGAATTTCCATGAAATGTTTTTGCAACATTTTTTGTATATTTAATTGATTTTAGATTGTTTGTGTATTAAAATATAAAATAGTATATAATGAGGTATTTTGTGCTAACATTATACAAAAATATCTAACCAATCGGAAGGAATGTATTAAATGGTTAATGCGGTAAAAAAAATAGGTATTCTCACCAGCGGCGGAGATGCTCCCGGAATGAATGTTGTAATCAGAGCGGTTACAAGAGCAGCTATTGCTAAAGGAATAAGAGTATTCGGTATAAAAAGAGGATATAACGGACTTATAAACGGAGATATTGAAGAGCTTAATTTGCGCAGTGTTTCTGATATAATACATAGAGGCGGAACACTTCTTTACACAGCAAGATGTCTTGAGTTTAAGGAAGAGGCAGGAATTCAGAAAGCTGTCGAAAATTGTAAAAAATTCGGTATTGACGGTGTTGTAGTAATGGGTGGAGACGGTTCCTTCAGAGGTGCGGCTGATCTTTCTGCTCACGGAATTCCCAGCATTGGTATTCCCGGAACAATAGATAACGATATTTCAGCAAGTGATTATACAATCGGTTTTGATACAGCTTTAGATACTATTACAAAAATGGTAGACAGAATACGTGATACAGCTCAATCTCACGATCGTTGCTCTGTTGTTGAGGTTATGGGAAGAAAAGCAGGATGGCTTACTCTTTACAGTGGAATTACAGTTGGAGCTACCGTTGTTCTTGTTCCTGAAATTGAGTTTGATTTCCAAAAAGATATCATTGATAAAATAAATAAAACATTGAAGACAGGCAAAAAACATTTTATCATACTTGTTGCTGAAGGAGTCGGCGGAGTTGATGAAATGGCAAAGCGAATTGAAAAAGAAACCGGCATAGAAACACGTGCAACTGTATTGGGATATGTTCAAAGGGGTGGCTCTCCCTCTGTTAAGGATAGAATTATTGGTACTAAAATGGGACATTATGCGGTTGAACTTCTTTCAAAGGGTATCAGCAATCGTGTTGTTGTAACTAAAAATAATGAGATACTTGACTATGATATTCAAGAAGCTCTTTCTATGAAAAAGCCTTTTGATATTGAACTCTATAATATTGCAAATGAAATCAATATATAGTATAAGGAAACAAAAGATATGAAATTAAAAGCAGTTTCTTTCATATACGCATTTGTATCAATATGTATTTGCATATGTATTCATTTTTTAGAAGCTAATGTAAATCTTGTTATGCTCGGTTATTACGGTAATACAGAAAGCGTATTTTCCTTATTGGTAGTTTCGCTTATACCAATATTTTTCTGTGCTTTTATTTTAAGTTTTTATAAAAATAAAATAATATACAAGATTTCATCATTAGCTATTTCTTTTATGTATGCGTTGAGAATTACGGCATTTATAAAAAATATGTCAAACTTAAATTTTGAAGGTAAGCTTACAACGGGTAAAGCGGTGTTTTACGGTGTACTTTCCTTTGTGTTTCTTTTGTTTGTGCTGAGCTTCTTGATGCTTTCTCTTTCAAGAGAAATTCAAATGAAAGCCACATCTCTTTTGAAGGTAATTTCTATAATATCAATTGTAATTTTTGGCCTTATTACGCTTTTGTTTTCATTAGCAATTTTTATACTGTCTGACGAAGCTGATATAAGAAGATTTTTTATAGCTTTTTCTACAGTATTTTTATTGGATGTTATTAACTATATACTAATGCTTGTAAGTGTAAATTCTCTTAATAAAACGCTTTATGAGTCAGATAAAAAAGATTAAACTTAATATAAAAAAAGTGCGGAGTGTTTGATACTCCGCACTTTTTGTTAGTTGATATCAGGGATTTTAGAAATCTTTTTTGAATCAATTATAATCTTCGTTGTTTTCTCGAAGGTTTCATATTTTTTAGAATAGTCTTTGGATTTTAATTCGTTTATCGCAATTTGTTTCCAAGCCTCAATTCCGTCTCCGTCAAAATAAGCTATATGGTATCCGAAATCGCTCTTTACAATATCACAGTCTCCGACTTTTCTGCTTGAACTGAATGCCCATAAATCAAAGTTTCCGGTAAGTTCATCTTTTAATGTGTTTTCAAGCTTTCCGTCTTTTGTTCTGGTGTTTGTATCTTCGCTGAATTCTTTTACAAAAGCAGAAAATACAGTATCTGTTTTTTCTGAGTCGTTCCATTTTTTCAAAATTTCTTCGGCTTTTTCCTTAGCTTTTTCGTCGCTACCGTAAATATCAGAGGTTAGCATAATATGACGAAGATTTTTTGTATTATAGGTTTCGTAATATGAAGGCTTAACCATAATGTAAACGGCATATATACCGGATTTTTCAATAACTTTTGTATCATTGATTTTGCGTCCGTTTTCAAATGCCCATTTACCTAAATCGTCTGAAACACTGTATTTATAGCCTTTGTTTAATGTTTCATTAACTTCTTTTTCAATAGCACTATTGTTCTTTTTGCTGTCGTCTTTATACAAGTTCTTGAGATATGTTGTCAGATAAGCGTCAAATTCTTCGGAAGTTTTGCAAGCTGCCAATTCCTCAGCATATTTTTTAGTTTGTGCGTAAATGCTTTTCTTTTCTTCTTCGGTGGCTTTTGAAGGAATTGTAGGTGAAAACTCAAATTTTTTGAAATCACACATTAAGAAGCTTGCAGGGTTTTCATCAAAATATTTTTGTATTTCATCATCGGAATAACTGAAATCATTTTTTACAATATTATAATATTTTATTGCAAGAGCTCTTAATTCAAGGGCTTTTCTTATATCTTGCTCTTTAACACCGTGACCATATATTTGAGAGATATATTTTTCAAAATCAACATTTTCCTTTTGCGCAGAATTTTTAAGAAAATCGATGCTTGAGTTGATGGATTTGATTTCATCTTCTTCAATAGATATGTTATTTCTCTTTGCATTTTGTGCCAAAATTAAGTACTGTTTAACGGTAGATGAAGCGTTTTGAGAAAAATATTCAAACCAAGTGTTTTCAGAATCGGGAATTTTTTGAGATTTAAGAGGCTTGGAAATATCAAGACCGTATGAATCCAAAGAATCGGAATAATTGTTTACAAAAGAAGAAAATTCGGTATGCAAGAAATAACTCATCATAGCATTATTTACTTCAAAATCATCAGATTGAGCAGAAACTGTTTTTCTTAAAAAATATCCGTCATCATTTAATTTGTTAATAAATATTCCTGTAACAGCTGAGACAACTGCAATAGCAGCGATACATAAAAAAATAACAGTATTGATTTTTTTTCTTTTTTTCTTGTCAATAGAAGTTTTAATTTTTGCTTGCTTTTTATTGGTAGATTCGAGACTATTACTTAAACGGGTTCTTTTACCTTTTCCCATTGATACACTTCCTTTTAAGTTTTATTGTGAGAACAACTTTTTATTATATTATACAAAAAAACACCGTTAATATATAGCCTAAATATAAATAAAATTTTTTAAATAAAAAAGCTTTTTGCAATATATAGCACAAAAATTGAAGCTTTTATAATTGAATAAAAATATTTATTTTACAAAAAATAAAATAAAAATATTAACGGAGAAAATAAAATGGCTACTTTAAATTTTAATACAATAGAATTTGAAAAAATGCCCTGTGTTGAAGGCTATGCATCTGTTACAGGAAGCAAAGAAAAAGAAGGACCGTTAGGTGAGCTTTTTGATTTTTGCGATATTGATAACACTTTTGGGCAGGATACCTGGGAAAAATCTGAAAGTGTTATGCAACAAAAGGTTTGCTGTATTGCTATGGATAAGCTTAAGTTAAAGCCGGAAAATATTGATTTTATTTTTGCAGGTGACCTTTTGAATCAATGTATAAGTTCAAGCTATGGTTTGCGTGATTTTAATATAAAATTTTTTGGACTTTACGGAGCTTGTTCTACTATGGCAGAGGGAATGATTTTAAGTGCTTTAACGGTAGACAGCGGTGTTGCTAAGAGAACCATAAATCTGTCATCATCGCATTTTTGTTCTGCCGAAAGGCAGTTTCGTTTTCCGCTTGAATACGGGAGTCAGCGTCCGCCGTCGGCACAGTGGACTGTTACCGGCGCAGGTGCTGTTATAATGGGTGAAAGGGGAAAAGTAAAGGTTAAAAGAGCAACGGTTGGAAAAATAAAAGATTTAGGGGTAGACGATATAAATAATATGGGTGCTGCTATGGCTCCTGCTGCTGCACAAACCTTGATTGAGTTTTTTAACGACACTAAAACCATTCCTTCAGATTATGACTTTATTGCGACAGGGGACTTAGGGTATGTAGGCTATGATATAGTAAAGGATTTATGCAAAAAAGAAGGATATGATTTAAACAATAATTATACAGATTGCGGTCTTATTATTTATGACAGAGAGGCTCAGGATGTTCACGCAGGAGGTAGCGGATGCGGATGCTCTGCAAGTGTACTGACATCATATATATTGCCTAAAATGGAAAGAGGAGAGCTAAAAAAAGTATTATTTATTGGAACCGGAGCTCTTATGAGCCCCGTTTCTTTTCAACAAGGAGAAAGCATTCCATCAATAGCTCATTTAGTAGAGCTTTCAGCAGAATAATTGTAAAAACAGCTTTTTTATGTGAATAAAGAGCTGTTTTTTTATTGGATAAAGCGCAAAAATACTATTGCTTTTATCTTATATATAGTATATAATATATTATGTATTAATATATGATGTATTATTATGCTTATTTTTGAAAGGAATGGCCGTTAAGGTGAATATTTTGGCAATAGAATCATCGTGTGATGAGACAGCCGCAGCAGTTGTGGCAGACGGTAAAAAAATTCTGTCAGATATAGTTTATTCTCAAGTTGAAACTCATAGTAATTACGGTGGAGTTGTGCCTGAGGTTGCTTCAAGAATGCATAGCAAATGTATCAGCGAAGTAGTTGAAAAGGCTGTGGAGCAAGCAGGTCTTGAATACTCAGATATAGATGCTGTAGCAGTTACATATGCACCGGGACTAATTGGAGCGTTGCTTACAGGTGTCAGTTTTGCTAAAGGACTTTCAACCTCATTAAAACGACCTATCATTCCTGTTCATCATATCAGAGGGCATATTGCTGCAAATTATATTGAAAATCCACAGTTAAAGCCTCCGTTTATGTGTCTGGTTGCATCGGGCGGACATTCTCATATTGTTCTTGTTAAGGATTATACAGATTTTGAAATAATAGGAAAGACAAGAGATGATGCTGCAGGAGAAGCTTACGATAAAACGGCGAGAATTTTAGGGTTATCATATCCCGGAGGACCGAGTATTGATAAGCTTTCTAAAAAAGGTAATCCTGATGCTTTAAAGCTTCCAAGGGTAAGTTTTGATGACAATCCTTTTGATTTTAGCTTTTCGGGTGTTAAAACAGCAGTTAATAATTTGGTTCATAACATCCGTCAAAAAGGCGGAGAAATTGCTGATGCAGATATTGCTGCTTCTTTTAATAAAACCGTTTGCGAAACTCTTATGGATAAGGCTGTGCTTGCATGTGTTAAAAATAATGTCAACGTTTTATGTATAGCAGGAGGAGTGGCTGCCAACTCTTACTTGAGAGAATATGCAAATAAGCTGTGTACAGATAATAAAATAGAGCTTTTTATACCGTCTGTAAAATATTGCGGCGATAATGCTGTGATGATAGGAGTTCAGGCTTTCTTTGAATTTAAAGAGAAAAATTTAGGTGATAAATACTTAAACGCTTGTGCTAATATGAGTATAGAAAAATCGTATCAAAAAAAATAAAATTTCAGATTTTTGTACAATAAATATTTTCGTTTTTCCTTTTTTAGGAAAATGGAAATTGAGAATAAATTTCAACATTATTTTTGATTGTGCAATATCTAAAATAGCCTTGAAATGCTATAAAATCAAGCTTTTTTATGTGGAAAACCCTGTGGAAAACCCTTTTTGCTGTGGAAAACTCAAAAAAATATGGCAGAATTAACAAATAAAGAGAATTTGATTTGTAGGCATATTTTTTAGTACAATTTGTAATATTTGCTTTACGGGACGGTCTTTTTGAAAGGAAATACTAACTGATGAGAAGAGAAGAATATAGAAATAACGAAATTGAAGACGAGGGAATAATTTGCGGGCGCAATCCTGTTTTTGAAGCTTTAAAAGCGGAAAGAAATATAGAAAAAATTCTTATAGCTGACGGAAGCAGAGAAGGATTGATTTTAAAAATAATAGCTATGGCACGCGAAAAAGGAATTCCTGTTGTAACTACAAGAAGAGAAAGTCTCGATAAGATGTTTACAACAAAATCCCATCAAGGTATAGCGGCATATGTAACTCAAAAAGAGTATTCAACGGTAGAGGAAATTCTTGATTATGCATATTCAAAAAATCAAAAGCCGTTTTTAGTTATAGCAGACGAAATAAGCGACCCTCATAATTTAGGAGCAATAATAAGAAGCGCAGACTGTGCAGGAGCGCATGGGGTTATAATTCAGAAAAGACGTAGCTGCGGAATGACAAGTACTGTGTATAAATCTTCTGCAGGTGCAGCTGAGCATATGAAAATAGCAAGAGTTACAAATCTTAACGATACAGTAAGGTCATTAAAAAAAGCAGGTGTGTTTGTTTTTGGGACCGACGGTATGGGTGACAGATACTATTACGATACTGATTATGATTGTCCTGTGGCAATAGTAATAGGCAGTGAAGGTGAAGGAATGAGCCGATTGATGAGAGAAAGCTGTGATATGCTTTTGAAAATTCCTATGTTTGGCAAAATAAATTCTCTTAATGCTTCCTGCGCTGCAGCAATAGTGCTTATGGAATGTGCAAAATTCAGGTCATTAAAAAACATATAAAATTTTGGGGGGATAAAGGTGCAGGATAAAGATATTTTTGATGGACTCGGAGATACAAATATAAGTATTGACGATATATTATCTGAATTTGGTAACGGTAAAAAAGAAAATTCTGCAGATAATGCCGAAAAAGATATAAAAAAGTCTGATGATAAAAAAATTAATAGCAATATTGAAAATCTTAAGGAAGATATAAAATCCGAGAAAAAAGAATTTAAGCTTCAGAAAGATACTCTTGAAAAAAGAGTTAATGAGTATGTTAAGCCTGTTGAAGAGCCTATTACTTCAAAAGAAGCTATAAATCGCAATAAAATGAAAAACTTCATACAGGAGTTTTATGGCGATAATTCTGAAGAGGATAAAGCTACGGAGAGCAAAGATATAGCTATTAAAGAAGATTCTGCTTTAACAAATGAAGAGCCTGAAAAGGTCATTGTAGCTGAAAAAGAACAGGAGCTACCACGTAAATTTTACAATCGTGAAGATTACGGTATGCCTATCTGGACTGCGGTACCTGAGACAAATACAAAAATACGTCCGGAGCATCCGATTGAAGAAGATAATAAAGATAAATTTGAAAATAATCTTAATACAGAAGAAGTAAAAGCTGAGAAAAAAGGTTTGGCGGGCTTTATTAACAAACTTTTGGCAGAGGCTGAGGACGATGAGGAGCCTATTGAACAAGAAGAAGCACCTGTAGTGGAAATTGATGAGTTTGAATCAATAGAGGATAAGGAAACAGTAGTAAAAGATTTACTCTTTCAAAAACGAGATGCATCCTTTAAAACTCTTGTCGGAGGAATATTTACCTTTCTTTTATTGTATTTGAATATAGGCGTTGCTTATCCATTTTTACTACCAGGATTTTTAAGACCCGAAGTTAATATTTTTGCTTTCTGTACCGCTTGCATTTTGCTTATGCTCTTTTTAATAATAACTGCATTAGGCAGCTTTGTTTCGGGAATAAAAAATCTTATTACATTTAAACCTTCAAACGAATCCTTGCCGTCTATTTCAATGGTTATCTCTATTGCTTTTTGTGTATATTCGGGACTCGCAGGTGTTTCTCAAGAAAACGCATTTGTATTTTACGGTGCAGCACCGTCTATTGCGTTTTTCTTATGTCTGTTTGGCAAATATTTAAGAATAAGTGCAGTTTGTAACAATTCTTCCATATTGATAAATGAAAACGAAAAAATTGCTCTTACAAGAATAACAAAAAATGATATGCCTTATGAAATAAATACTGACGACAATAAGATTTCCGCTGTTTGCAAAAGTGACTTTTTTACAGGATTTCTTGAAAGAAGCTTTGAAAAAGACCCTTCTGAAAAGTTTTCTAAAAAGACAGGAATGTTTTTGTTTTTGATATGTCTTGTTATTTTTGCAGTAAGCTTTATAAGAAGCGGTGCTTATGTTGCTTTTACAAGTCTTTGTGCATCAACAGCTATTTGTGCACCCTTTATATCGGGACTTTGTTTTTCATTACCGTATTTTTTAAAGCTTAAAAAGCTTGCTAAAAAAGAAGCTTTTATCACCAACTATACGGTTGCTCAGGAATTTTCTGATACTAACGCTCTTGTTATTTCAGACCACGAATTGTTTTCTGAAAAGAATTTAGAAATTACCGGAATGAAAATGTCAGCAGACAGTGAAATTTTTGATGTTGCTGTAGCTGTAGCTTCTTTATATAATGCTGTGAATTGTCCGTTAAGATATGCTTTTTTAAAGCTTATGGATAATAAAAATGAGTTTTTGAAAGATGTTGAAGATATAGAAGTATTTGATAAAATGGGTGTTTCAGGAAAGCTTGGTAACGATGAAATTGCGGCAGGTAATGCAAGCTTTATGGAATATTTAAACGTCGATTTACCCGAAACTGATTATGTGAAAAAATTCGGAAGCGATAATAAGCACATTATATTCTATTCTAAAAACGGTATTCTTAAAGGTCTGTTTGTTGTAAGATACAGCGCACAGGTAAGTGTTATCAATCAACTTTCGGATTTTGATTTTGAAGAAAATGCTTTAATCGTAAATTCTGATGACCAAAATATAACAGAAAACCTTATAAGAAAAGTTTTTTGTTTGAAAAATATGGATATTGTTGTTTTCAGCAGTAAAAAAAGTGTAAGAATGAATACAGTTGTAGAGAAAAAAGAAAAAACTCCCGCAACTGTTGTTTCTCAAAACGGGATTTGCGGTATTTTATATGCAATTACGGCTGCAGGAAAAATCAAACGCTCTGTAACAATATGTATAATTTTACGTGCGCTTTGCATAGCTATTGCTCTTGCTATGACTGCTTTTCTTGTATTTAGCCAAACCCCCGTTGAAACACAGCAAATGCTTGCATATCAAGGAATATGGGGATTGCTTTGTCTGATAATTTCATTGTTGTTATAATGCTTAGAAGTGCAGAAATGGAGGAAATGTTTTTTGTTTAACGAACAGTTATCAACTATGGCTGTAAAAGCTCAGGAAAAAGCAAGTGCTCAATTTAGAATTATTGATGAGATTGCCGAATATAATCAGCTTAAGGTTTTAAAGGCTTTTTCTGAAAACAGAGTATGTGAAGCTGATTTTGCAGGAACTACAGGATATGGATATGACGATAGAGGAAGAGAAAAGCTTAATGCTGTTTTTGCAAATGTATTTGACTGCGAAGATGCTCTTGTAAGTCATTATTTTGTTTCCGGAACTCATACGTTAACAGTTGCTTTGTTTGGATTATTGCGTCCTGGAGATACTCTTCTTTCGGTTACAGGGAAACCCTATGATACCTTGGACAGCGTTATAGGAATTACAGAGTGCGACGGCTCACTTATGGATTTCGGAGTTAATTATCGTCAAGTTGATTTTAAAGATAATAAAATTGATTTTGAAGGTATAAGAAAAGCGCTTACAGATGATGTTAAGATTGTTTTTATTCAGCGCTCTAAGGGATATATGAACAGACCTTCGCTTACTTGCGAACAAATAGGGGAAATTGCTTTATTTGTTAAAAATATAAACAGTAATGTAAGCGTAGTAATCGATAACTGCTACGGTGAATTTGTTGAGAAAACAGAGCCTATATCTCACGGTGCTGACCTCATAATAGGTTCAATGATAAAAAACCCGGGCGGTGGACTTGCACCAACAGGCGGATATATAGCAGGAAAAAAAGAATTGGTAGAAAAATGTGCTTGCAGGCTTACTGCTCCCGGAATAGGAAATGAGGTAGGCGCTACACTAAATGTTCTCAGAGATATGTTTAGAGGATTTTTTATGGCTCCTCATATTACGGCACAGGCTTTAAAAACAGCTGTTTTTGCTGCAGCTTTATTTGAAGATATGGGATATAAAGTAAATCCTGCATCGGATAGCGTAAGAACAGATATAATTGAAGCAGTTGAACTTAATTGTCCCGAAAAAATAAAAGCTTTTTGCAGAGGGATACAAAAAGGAGCTCCGGTCGACAGCTTTTTAACGCCTGAACCGTGGGATATGCCGGGATATGATGCTCAGGTTATAATGGCGGCAGGCGCATTTGTTCAAGGTTCGTCGATAGAGCTTTCTGCAGATGCACCTATGAAAGAGCCGTATACTGTATTCTTTCAAGGCGGACTTACTTATGAAAGCGGAAAAGCAGGAGTAATGTTTGCGGCACAGGAGCTTATGAAGTTATGATTATTTTAGGGATAGACCCGGGATATGCTACAATAGGCTACGGTGTTATAAAATATGAAAAGAATAGATTTGAAACTGTTGATTACGGTGCAATAATAACGCAGGCAGGGATAAGCTTTCCTAAAAGATTGGAGCAAATTTACGATAGTCTCGTTACTATTATAAATAAATACAGACCTGATGCTATGGCTGTTGAAGAGTTGTTTTTCAATACCAATGTAAAAACAGGTATAGCGGTG
>SVMS01000018.1 GCA_015067255.1 Oscillospiraceae bacterium | reverse complement strand
GTTTTTGATGTCCCACATCCCATACTATTTTATCTTCGGGCACATCAAAAACCTTGAGAATGGCAACGGTCAGCTCAACAACACCTAAATTTGAAGCAAGGTGTCCGCCTGTTTTAGAAATATTATCAATAAGAAATTTCCGAATTTCAGAGCAGAGCTGTATCAATTCTTTTTCAGAAAGGCTTTTTACATCGGACGGATTTTCAATTTTTTCTAAAATACTCATATCACAAGCCCTGCCTTTCAAAAAATTTTAAAGTTTATTTTAAATGATAGTATACCATTCTAATAAATTATATTACATATAATATAAAAAGTCAATTTGTTTTATTTAATATATTATTTACTCTTGAAAAATCTTTAATACAGTGGTATAATTGTTATAATTGCGATATTTTTGTCAAAATTATTTTTTAAACAAGGGATTTTACAGTTTTATTTTCAGCTGTATTATTTGTGCATTTTTGCACATTCCCATATGAAAGGAAGATATAAATGGAAAAAGCAAAGCTTAACGAGCTTTCGGTAATTGCCGCAAAAACAAGATTGCTCATACTGAAAGCAGTACACAGCGCAAGCTCAGGACATCCCGGCGGTTCTCTTTCGTTAGCAGATATTCTGACTTACCTTTATAACGTGGAGATGAACATTGATCCCAAAAATCCTAAGGATGAAAACAGAGACCGTTTCGTGCTTTCTAAAGGCCACGCTTCCCCTGTTATTTATTCTGCTCTTGCGTTAAGAGGATTTTTCCCCGTTGAAGAAATCAGCAATTTCAGAAATATCAACAGTATGCTTCAGGGACATCCCGATATGAAGAACATTCCCGGTATAGATATGTCCTCCGGCTCTTTGGGACAGGGAATTTCCGCTGCTTGCGGTATGGCTAAATCAGCCAAAATTTTCAATAAGGACTACCGTGTATATGCCGCTATGGGCGACGGTGAAATTCAAGAGGGTCAGGTATGGGAGGCTGCTATGTTTGCGGCTCACTATAAGCTTGACAATCTCTGTGCAGTTCTTGACTTGAACGGTCTTCAGATTGACGGCGAAATCAAAAGCGTTATGTCCCCCTATCCCGTTGATGAAAAGTTCAAGGCTTTCGGCTGGCACGTTATTGTTATTGACGGTCACGATTTCAATCAGATTGAGGCTGCTTACAACGAAGCAAAAACAGTTAAAGGCAAGCCTACAATAATTATTGCAAACACAGTTAAGGGTAAGGGCGTTTCCTTTATGGAAAACAACTATGCATGGCACGGAAACGCTACCAATGAAGAACAGTATCAGCAGGCTGTAAGCGAATTAAATGCTCAGCTTGAAGCTTTGGGAGGTGCAAGATAATGGCAGATAAGAAGGCTACAAGAGAGGCTTACGGTGAGGCTCTTAAGGAATTCGGCGCAAAATATGACATCGTTGTTTTAGATGCCGACCTTACAAAATCCACAAAAACAGATACCTTTAAAAAGGCTTTCCCCGAAAGACATATTAACTGCGGTATTGCAGAGGGCAATATGATGGACGTTGCAGCAGGTATTGCAACTACAGGCAAAACGGTTTTTGCCTCCTCCTTTGCTATGTTTGCGGCAGGAAGAGCTTACGAGCAGATAAGAAACGGTATTGGTTATACTCATCTTAACGTTAAAATAGGCGCTACCCACGCAGGTCTTTCAGTTGGTGAGGACGGTGCTACCCATCAGTGCAACGAGGATATCGGACTTATGACTACTATCCCCGGAATGACTGTACTTTGTCCCTGTGATGCAGGCTCTACAAGAGCTGCTGTTGAAGCCGCTATTCTTCACGACGGTCCTGTTTATCTTCGTTTGGGACGTCTTGCCGTTGAAAGCATTTATCCCGCTGACCTTAAGCTTGAAATAGGAAAGGGCAACGTTCTCAGAGAGGGTACTGACGTTACTTTAATTGCAACAGGTCTTATGGTTCAGATTACTCTTAAAGCTGCTGAAATGCTTGCCGAGCAAGGAATAAGCGCAAGAGTTATAGATATGATAAGCCTTAAGCCTATTGACGAAGAGCTTATTATAAAGGCTGCAAAAGAAACAGGCTGTATAGTAACTGCTGAGGAGCATAACAGATTCGGCGGTTTAGGAAGCCTTGTTTCCTCTGTTGTTGTAAACAATGCTCCCGTTCCTGTTAGAATGGTTGCAGTTGAAGACAGCTTCGGAAAATCCGGAAAGGTTCCCGCTGTTCTTGAAAAATTCGGACTTACAGCAGAAAACATTGTAGCTAAGGCTTTGGAAGCAATTAAAGCAAAAAACTAATTTTAAATAGCGAAAGGGTGCAATCCGTAAGGACTGCACCCTTTCTTTTTTTGGAGGATTTTATAAAATTAGCTATCGGCTTGTTCAATTGGTTGTTCAAGAGCAACCGCTTCAAGCTCGGAAATAAGCTCATTGATTTTGGGAATATAGCCCGAGGGCAAACGTTTAAGATATTGTACTGTATCAATATGCCCATTCTGAAGCAGACTATCCAAAGTTTTAACGGCATTGATTTCACTCCAATATGTGCTTGGACCTACGTCTACCGTAGCTGTGTATTCAAAATTTCTTATACTCTGAGGTGTTATTTTTGCAAAATCAATAAATGAATCGTTGACAATAGGCACTGTACGTTCAACAGAATATTTATTTAAAATAAAGTCAAGCCAGATAAGAGCTATATCCTCTACGAAGGAATAGAGCTCCTGTTTTATTCCGTCAAGAGGAATTGCTGAGCTTTGCTGTAAGGAAATAATAGCAGAAGCGTTATCGGGTCTAACATTCTGACCCAAAAGAATGTCAGTAGCGCCCATATTTTCCTGAGTATACTGAATTGCTTTATCTATGAGTGTTATAACACTACCGTTCATTCCTGCAGGCTCAAGATATTTTGCAACTCCGTCTATTTCTCCCGTAACACCAACGGCACTTCCCACTGCATTATTCCACGCAGACAATTTAGTTTTATCGTATATAGCCTTGGGGAAAGCCGTATCCATTAAATGCTTCATAGCCATAGCAAATATTTTATTGATAAAAATCTGGTTCGGAGCAAGACCTGTGCCCAACGCTTCACCGTGATAGCAATTTTTACGCTTGGTATAGTTTGCAAAGGATATGGGATATCTGCTCAGTCCTGTGTCTATATTATCTCTTATTACAACGGTTTTAGTCGATTTGGTAAAATATATTTTACCGTTATCGCCCTTATAATATTTAATTAAAAAGGTACTTTTTCCGTCTAATTCAATGCTTGAAAAATCACCCATTTGGTCAGAGCAATCGTTGTCAGAAACAATTTCCTGCGCTTGCTTTTTGCTCATTCCGTAAAGCATAGCCTCTTTTCTCAGGTCCTCTGTCATAGCTCTGCCTGCAAGAATTATGTAAGGCTGTTTTTGTACGTGGCGGTCGTTTACGTTTCCGAAAAACACGTTTATACCGTCCACCGCTTCGGTAACAAAATCACCGTATACGCCGTTACCTATATTAAGAGTAGGGTCCCAATAGGTATGTGTTGCCATATCTCCCGAAAGTGCGGCATCGAGAAGTAAATCTCTCATCATTGAGTCCATTTTCATCTTTTCCCATTTTGTTGCGGCATATTTATTAAGCAAAAGCGCCGCATCTGCATTGTCCGAGCAATAGTTGATTTTTAACGGAGATGAAAGAATATATGAAACTATATAGTCCGTTATTCTTTTAAACATATTAAATACAGGTGTGGGCAAATTCCCCGCCTTCACTCCGTACCATTGGTCGCCTGCGTAAAATCTTTCATTTTTATCGCAGGCACTTTTATAGCCTATTTGAGAATTGTATTCTTTTCCCTTTTCGTAAAGCTTCCAATCCTCTGTGAAATTTTTTCTTGACATATTTTTTATTCCTTTCTTTGAAATTGTATTTGAAAATATGAAAAACTGTTAAATATGCAATAATATGCACTCTTGATTTTTTTAAAAAAATAATGTATACTATATTGTACTTGCGATTAGTTACCATAAAATCAGTATGCTATATAAAATTCGACAGCTTAAGTTTATGCCCTATTAAAACGAAATGGTGGTGGCTGAGCAAATTTTTGCTCACAGAAAGAATATGACTCACAGATGTTTGCCGATTTTTATTCCTCATATGGCGTGTAATAACAATTGCGTATTTTGCAATCAAAAAAGAATAGCCGGCACTGTAGCTCCGCCCACTGTAGCGGAGGTAAAAGCTATGCTTAAAAAAGGTCTTTGCTTTGCCGGAGGAACAACTCATATAGCATTTTTCGGCGGCAGCTTTACAGGTATCGAAAAAAAGCAGATGATTGCTTACCTTAAAGTTGCAAAGCAGTTTGTCGATATGGGTGATTATTGCGGAATCCGTGTTTCTACCCGTCCTGATTATATTTCAGAGGATATTCTGAAAATTTTAAAAAGATATAATGTAACTACAATAGAATTAGGCACTCAAAGTCTTGATAACGGCGTGCTTGCCGCATCAAAGAGAGGCCACACCGCAAATGACGTATACAAAGCTGTTGAACTTATCCGTCAATACGGCTTTGAGCTTGTTCTTCAGATGATGGTAGGTCTTCCCAAGGACGATGAGAAAAAGGCTATGCAAACGGGAAGAAAAATAGTTAAGCTTGCTCCTGACGGAGTGCGTATCTATCCCACCGTTGTTATTAAAGATACCGAGCTTGCCGAAATGTATGAAAAGGGTGAATATACTCCTCTTTCCTTAGACGAGGCTGTAGACATTTCCACAAAGCTGTTATCTCTTTTTGAGAAAAACAATATCCCTGTTATTCGTATAGGCCTTCATTCCGACGAATCTCTTACAGACGGGGACTCAATCGTAGCAGGTCCTTTCCACTCTTCCTTCGGAGAAATGTGTCACAGCCGAATTTACTATAAGCTTATATGTAAATCTCTTAAGACAAAAGAGTATAAGGATATTATTATAAGATGTGCTTTGGGTGAAATTTCCAAAATTACAGGAAACAGAAAAGCAAACATCAAAAGGCTTAAGGCTGAAATGGGAATTAAAAAGGTCAAGATAATAGAAAGTCCTAAGCTTACTCCAAAGAAAATAAGAATTACATCTCTTGTTAAGCAGTCTAAGGAGGGACTCTTTTGAAAATTATAGTTGATGCTTTCGGCGGAGATAATGCTCCCGAAGAAATAGTTAAGGGTGCCGCTGCCGCTGCACAAGAATACTCTTTAGAAATTGCTCTTGTGGGAGATGCCGATAAAATCAAAGCCTGCATTAAAAAAAATAATATTTCGCAGCCCTTAGAAATTATCCACGCTGACGATGTTATGACAATGGAGGACGAGCCTACAAGTATACTTAAAGCAAAATCAGGCTCCTCTATGGCTGTAGGTCTTAAAGCTCTTGCCTCGGGCAGAGGCGATGCTTTTGTAAGCGCAGGAAATACAGGCGCTTTGCTTGCAGGAGCTTCTCTTTTGGTAAAAAGAATAAGAGGAATAAAGCGTGCCGCTATTGCAACCGTGCTTCCCAAAAAGGAAGGCTGTTTTATGTTGCTTGACTGCGGCGCTACTGTTGATGCAAAGCCCGAATATCTTTCTCAATACGGTCTTATGGGCAGTGTCTATATGCAAAAGGTTATGGGTGTAGAAAGCCCTAAGGTTGCTCTTTTAAACAACGGCACAGAGGAATGTAAGGGCACCCAGCTTCATATTGACGCTCACGCTCTTTTAAAGGAAGAAAAAGTAAACTTTATAGGAAACATAGAGGGCAGAGAAGCTATTTTAGGCGATGCCGACGTTATTGTGGCTGACGGCTTTTCGGGAAATATTTTTCTTAAAGCAATGGAGGGAATGGGTAACTTTATATCCGGCTCCTTGAAAAATGTTTTGTATTCCAGCTTAAAAACAAAGCTATCAGCATTGATAATGAAAAAGGAGCTTAACAGCTTTAAAGCTCAGCTTGATTATAAGGAATACGGCGGCGCTCCTCTTTTAGGGATACGTAAGCCTGTTATCAAGGCTCACGGAAGCTCTGATGCCAAAGCTATAAAAAGCGCAATCAGACAGGCTAAAAAGATATGCGACGTAAAAGCTATCGAAAAAATTTCTCAAATATTTGAAGCTGATTAAAAAAAGTGGGCTGTAAAAAAACGAAAGTTTTTTACAGCCTCATTTTTAGGATATAGGAAAATCAAGCAAAATCTGTCAATTTCACGACGACAAGTATTTGTTGTCGGTTACTCGACAGCGCACAGAGGTATGTCGAGGGCGAAATTAACATATAGCATAAAAAATATATTTTTAAAAACTATCAAAAGGATGTTTTTACATTGATTTTTTGCTCGTTCTTACATAAAAGAACAGTATCTATTCTTTATTTTCCTGTTTTATGCGCTTTGCTTTTTTACATTCCCTTATCTTTAATCCTTTTTAAAGGATGCACATACCGTCTGTGCGGCAGTGTCAGCAAAGGAAGGACCTACGTTGATTGAGTCTGCTCCGCAGTGATTGTCGTCACAATGGTAAACACAGTTGCAAACATTACATTTAATGTTTTTGTGACCCTTCTTATTTTCGTGGTTATTAAATAAATCCATATTCAATCAATCCTTTCTAATTAGCTAATTTTTTACCCTTTGCAATAGATATTTTTTGCTTTTATTTTTAATTTATTATTGAAAATTTTTTCTAAATTTTAAAAAGGAGGTTTAAGTCTTGTCAATTTTTGCAATAGGTGACCTTCATCTTTCCTTCGGTGTTGATAAGCCTATGGACATTTTCAAGGGCTGGGAAAACTACACTCAGCTTTTATACGAAAACTGGCAACAAAAAGTATCTGATGAGGATACTGTTGTTATATGCGGAGATTTTTCCTGGGCTATGACACTTGACGAGCTTAAGCCCGATATGGAATTTCTTTGCTCATTAAAAGGAAAAAAAGTGCTTTTAAAGGGAAACCACGACTATTGGTGGCAAACCCAGAAAAAGCTTGATAATTTTATAAAAGAAAACAATTTTTCAAATATTGAATTTTTATTTAACAACACTATTGTAAGAGAAAATTATGCTCTGTGCGGAACAAGAGGCTGGCTTCTTGAAAACAAAAGCATAACTGAAAATGACAGAAAAATAATAAACAGAGAATGTGGAAGATTAGAGCTTTCTTTAAAAGCAGGAGAACAAACAGCTCTTCCTATAATTTCTTTTATGCACTATCCCCCTGTCTTTGACAACTATGAATGTGAAGGTATAACTGAGCTTCTCAAGAAATACAACGTAAAAAAATGCTTTTACGGACATATTCACGGCAACGGCTCGATGTACTCAGTTTTCGGAGAATATGACGGAATAGATTACAAGCTTGTATCTGCTGATAATATAAAGTTTTCCCCCGTTTTAGTAGTTTGAAAAGGGAATGTAAAAAGTAAATAACATATAAAAAAAGTATCGCTGTAATTAAATGCGATACTTTTTTTGTTTTTAAGAATTTTAACTTATTTTACAAGAAGAGTTTTTATATTTTTACGTGCCTTTGCATCATCAAAGGCTTTGTTTACATCTTCAATTTTATAGCAGGTTGCAAGGGAAAGTATAATATCCTGAAGCTTAGGATTTTTCTGTAAAAACTCTAAATATTTTTCCACATCACACATTGAATACTGAGATGAGCCTATAATATGAAGAGCTTTAAAGGTTATAAGCTGAGGCTGAATTTCAATACCGCCGCTGTTGGAATACTGACCCGGCACCATATAAACGCCTCTGTTTCGAAGAAGGCTCATTCCTGTAGGTACAGCCTTGGGATTTCCCGATGCTTCAAAAACAACGTCAGCTCCCAAAGAATCTGTCATTGAAAGAATATGCTCGTTAAGCTCTGCTTCTGTAATACAATTCAGGTCAATAACCTCAGTTGCGCCCAGCTCTTTAGCCAATTTTTCAGAAGCCTCTGTTTTATTTACAGTAAGCGCAATTACGTTTTTAATGCCCATAGCCGCAAAATATGCAATAGCAAAAGAGCCTACAGGTCCTGTTCCCTGAACAATTGCAGTTTCTGCCTTCTCGATATTACAGCCTGCTTTCTCAGCAAGAGAAAAAGCGTGAATTGCTGTAGGTCCGGGGCAAGCAAAAACGCAAGCCGCAGTGGGATTTATCTCCTCAGGAATTTTAATCATATTTGAAACGGGAGAATAGTTATATTCACCGTATCCGCCAAAGAAATGAGGTGCTTCATAAGGATTTCCGCCGTTGGAAACGTTCATATTTACGCAGTTAGCGTCGTCCCCTTCTTTACAAAGCTTACATTTTCCGCAGGGAATAGCAATATCAACTATTACATTATCCCCTTCTTTTAAGCCGTACTTTTCTGAGTCCTCTTTTAAAATATTTGTTATTTTACCTACAAATTCGTGGCCTATAACCATAGGGCCCTTAAAAGGCAATCTGCCTGTATGAATATGAATATCAGTTCCGCATACACCGCTTGCAATAAGCTCTACCTGTGCATAGCCGCTTTTTGGCTCTGTAAGCTCAAATTCTTTAATTTCAAAAGGTACATTTTCTTTTGTATAAATGGCTAATTTTGCTGTTTTCACAATAATCACTTTCCTCCGAATTTATATTTAATTTAATATTACTCTTTTTTATTTTTTTGTAAACACATTAACTTGACATAGGTGGACAATTATGACATATTTGCCGCTTTTTGATATTTTAAAATCGCAGTTTTTTAAATTTTATAAAAATAAGAATAGTTTTATAAAAAAAACTATTGCATTGAGCCGTTATTTTTAGTACAATATATGATAGTGTAAAATCGATTTATTATGTCCTGAAGGTATTTTTATTAAGGACGGAAGAATGGAGAATTATTATGAAAACAACTAAAAAGATTATTTGCACGATTTTGACGGTATTTATACTGATGAATATGTTTACATTTTTCAGCTTTGCCGCTTCACCAAAGGTAGTGGTTTCAATCAGCTCTGACCGTACATCACAGACTGCGGGAAAAACCATTATGCTGACTGTTAATATTGATGTTAAAAACGGTGACGGTCTTACTATTGAAGAAATGAACAGACTTAAAATCAATTTCAACACCTCTCTTTTTGAGCTTGAAAGCGTTGCTCCCTTAGTAGACAGCAACGGTTTATCCATTTCAAAAAGCAATCCTGTCACAATAAACTTCAAAAGAGAAGGCGAAGAAAACTTTAACGGCGATATAGCAACCATAACCCTGCGTATTAAAAACACTGCAGATGTGGGTGAAACCAGCTTTGCTTTTTCCGTTTCCTCTTTCCTTGACAAAAACAGAAAATCCATTTCTTACAGCTGTGATTCCCCTTATACCGATTTTGTGATTTCGGATAAAGCTTCTTCAAATAATCTGCTTTCAAACCTTGTAGCAAACGAAGGTAAGTTAAGTCCTAATTTCAACAAAAATACAACTAAGTACACTATGACTGTACCCAACAATGTTAAGAGAGTAAATCTTCAGTATGCTACTGAGGATACTGCCGCAACAGCTAAAATAAGTGGTGCTTCCAATCTCAAGGTTGGAGAAAACGAGGTTAAAATCACTGTAACAGCAGAAAACGGAACAACTAAGGTATATAAAATTACTGTTACAAGAGAAGCAGAAAGCGCTTCCAACGATACCTCCTCCATCATTCCTCCCGTTGACGATTCAATGAGCAAGGAAACTTACGAGAAGGAGCTTCAGAAGGCTAAAAACAGAAATCTCATAATCAACCTTGTATTGATTTTCATTATTCTTGCAGAAGCTGCTTATATAATTATAGACAAAGTTTCCAAAAGAAAGCCTGCTCCCAAAGCTGTTATTCCCGATTCAGTAGCAGCTGCAATCAACGAAAGCTCTGGGGAAGATTTTGATGATGACGAGGGCGAGCCTCAGAATATTATCGACAGTATTCTTAACAATACAGATGACGACCTTGAATAAAGGATGTAAAGAATAAGTTGCAAAAAAGGAGAAAACACTCTTGATTAGAACAGACCTTAGAAATATAGCAATTATTGCTCACGTTGACCACGGTAAAACAACCCTTGTAGACGAAATGCTCAAGCAAGCGGGCGTTTTCAGAGAAAATCAGGTTGTGGCTGACAGAGTTATGGACAGTAACGACATTGAGCGTGAGCGTGGAATAACTATCCTTGCAAAAAACACAGCGATACATTACAAGGATATGAAAATCAACGTTATCGACACTCCCGGACACGCAGATTTCGGCGGCGAGGTTGAACGTGTTTTAAAAATGGTAAACGGAGTTTTGCTTTTGGTTGATGCCTTTGAAGGTCCTATGCCTCAAACCCGTTTCGTTTTGCAAAAGGCTCTTGAAATGGGCCACAAGGTTATTATTGTAATAAATAAAATTGACCGTCCCGACGCCCGTCTTAAAGAGGTTGGAGACGAAGTTCTTGAGCTTCTTATGGATTTGGAAGCTACAGACTCTCAGCTTGACAGCCCCATTGTATACGCTTCGGCAAGAAAAGGAGTCGCTTCCCTTTCTCCCGACGTTTCTGAAGGCGACCTGCTTCCTCTTTTAGATATGATTGTCAACTATTTTGATGCTCCCGAGGGTGACGAAAACGGTCCTTTGCAAATGCTTGTTTCCTCTATCGACTACAACGAATATGTAGGAAGAATTGCCGTAGGCAGAATTGAAAGAGGAAAAATAAAGCAAAACCAAGATGTTTGTGTTGTAAACTATCATACCGACAGCAGCTTCAGAGGTAAAATTTCAAATATTTATCAGTTTGATGCTCTTTCAAAAACTCCCGTTACCGAAGCTCAGATAGGCGACATTGTATGTGTTTCCGGCATTGAAAACATTTCTATCGGTGATACTGTCTGCGATGTATCAACCCCCGAAGCAGTAAGCTTTGTTAAAATTTCCGAGCCTACAGTTGAAATGACTTTTTGTGTAAACGACAGTCCTTTTGCGGGAAGAGAGGGGAAATTTGTAACATCCCGTCATTTGCGTGACAGACTTTTCAAGGAGCTGTTAAAAGACGTTTCCTTACGTGTTTCCGAAACTGAAACCTCGGAGGCATTCAGAGTTTGCGGACGTGGAGAAATGCATCTTTCTATTCTTATTGAAAATATGCGCCGTGAGGGCTACGAGTTTCAGGTATCAAACCCCCGTGTTATGTATAAAACCATTGACGGTGTTGAGTGTGAGCCTGTAGAAAAGCTTCTTATCGACGTTCCCGACAGTACAGTGGGTGCAGTTATGGAAAAAATGGGCTTAAGAAAAGCTCAGCTTCAGCATATGACTCCTCAGGGAAGCCGTGTGCGCCTTGAATTTTTAATACCCGCCAGAGGTCTTTTCGGCTACAGAAGTGAATTTATGACAGATACAAGAGGTGAAGGAATTATAAACTCCGTTTTCCATTCCTATCAGCCTTATGCGGGAGAAATTCCCACTCGTTCATTGGGCTCATTGGTTGCTTTTGAAACAGGTGAAAGTGTTACCTACGGTCTTTTCAATGCTCAGGAAAGAGGCCGTCTGTTTATCGGTGCAGGTGTAAATGTTTACGCAGGAATGGTTGTAGGTACAAACCCCAAGGGCACAGACCTATCGGTAAACGTATGCAAGAAAAAGCACATTACCAACACAAGAGCCTCAGGAAGCGACGACGCACTAAGACTTATACCTCCGCAAATTCTTAGTCTTGAAGAATCCTTGGAATTTCTTGAATCAGACGAGCTTTTAGAGGTTACTCCCAAATCCTTGAGAATACGCAAAAGAATACTTGACCACGGACTTAGAATGAAAAACAGCGTTACCAAAAAAAATAACTGATTTTTTCGGAAAGGGGCTTGAGTTTTGAAACGTTTTTTAAGAATTTCTTTACTTTTGGCAGCCGATGTTATAATTGTCGGAATAAGCATACTCTTTTCTTATGTCACACAGCTTGGTTTAGACTTTTTCAGGGATATGAATTATACGGATGTAATAGTTTGTTTCCTTTCTCTCTCTGTTATTTCGCTTGTTTCAAATATTCTATTTGACTGTTATGAGAGAAGCTGGAAAAACGCAGGTATAGTGGAGCTTATCCGCCTTTCCTTTTCCTGCCTTGTTTCCTGTACCCTGCTCTATATACTAAGCTTTATTTTTAATTGGGTTTCGCCCGTTAATAAAATAGAGATAAATATTTTCTTTGTTATAACGGTATGTATGCTTCAGTTTTTCCTTATGAGTCTTATACGCTTTATAGAAAGAATATTTAACACACTTTTTTCCTTTTCCAATTTAGTGAAAAATAAAAGCTATAAAAAAATAGTACTTTTTGCCTCTCCCGAAAATATCCGTCTTTTAGCTGAAAACATATATTCAGGCGGAGATTTTAAAGATTATAAAATTATTCTTATCCCTTCCGAAAAACAATCTTTAGTATTAAAATCAATAGGTACTTTTCCTGTTGCAGGCTACGGTATTGAAGGTATTAAGCAGGCTGTTTCTCAAAAAGACGTAGAAAAAGTCATTGTGCGTAAAAACGACTTTGACAGCGATACTCTTTTTACACTTCTTGAAATTTGTTCAGATAACAACTGCTCCTTGGAAACAATTTTAAGCATTGAAGAATACAGTGAAAATTACGGAAAGCCCAATTTCCAAAATCTCAGAATTGAAGATTTGCTTGGCAGAGAGCCTTCGGTTATGGAGGACAATATAGTTAAAGAATACATAACCGGAAAAATCGTTCTTGTAACAGGCGGTGCGGGCTCTATAGGCTCTGAAATCTGCCGTCAGGTACTGAAATATAAATGCGCTAAGCTTTATGTAATGGACGTAAACGAAAACGGTCTTTTCTATTTAGATGCAGAGCTTAAACAAAGCTTTCCCAATGCAAATTTCAAAATGCTCTTAGGCTCTATAAGAGATGTAGGCAGATTGGAAGATGTTTTTTCTACCTTCCGTCCCAACGTTGTTTTCCACGCAGCAGCGCACAAGCACGTTCCTCTTATGGAAATCAACCCTGTAGAAGCTATTAAAAACAACGTTTTTGGTACGTATAAGCTTTGTGAAGCCGCTATAAAATATGAGGTATCAAAATTTGTTCTCATTTCCACAGACAAGGCTGTTAATCCTACAAACGTAATGGGCTGTACAAAGAGAATAGCCGAAATGGTTATTCAGGAAATGAATTCAAAATCCGATATAACAGATTTTTCTGCCGTACGTTTCGGAAATGTTTTGGGCAGTAACGGAAGCGTTATTCCTACCTTTATGAGTCAAATCGAAAAAGGAGGTCCCGTAACTGTTACCCACCCTGATATACAGCGTTATTTTATGACTATTCCCGAAGCTGTTTCTCTTGTTTTACAGGCGGGTGCTATGGCTGAAGGCGGAGAAATTTTCGTGCTTGATATGGGCAGTCCCATAAAAATTCTGACTCTTGCAGAAAATATGATAAGACTTTCAGGTCTAAGACCTTATAAGGATATAAAAATTGACTTTACTGGTCTTCGTCCCGGTGAAAAAATGTTTGAAGAACTGAGCTTTGACGATGAAATGCATTCAAAAACGTCAAATGAAAAAATATTTATTTTGAAGATACACGGCACAAGCGAAGACTTTGAAGATAAAATGTCAATGCTTTCAAATATAGTAGCTCAAAATAATTTTTTAGGCTGTGTTGCCTGTCTTATGGACGTTGTTCACGAATACCATCCTGCAAAGAACGCTCCTGCGGCACCTAAGTCAATTTTAAGAAAAAACATATAATATTATGCTTTTTTATGAAGAAAATAATATTATTTAATAATATCAAATAAACGGAGGAAGAGAAATGAAAACACTAAAAGGCTATGAAGCCGCAAAAGAAATTTACGCAAGATACGGCATAGATGTTGATAAGGCACTTGAAATTCTTGACAAAACTCCTGTGTCAATTCATTGTTGGCAGGGCGATGACGTATCAGGAACAGAAAAAAAGGCAGACGAAGGTCTTTCCGGAGGTATTCAGGTAACAGGTAACTATCCCGGAAAAGCAAGAAACGGCGATGAGCTCAGAAGTGACCTTGAATTTGCTATGAAATATATTCCCGGCGCTAAAAAAATAAATATTCACGCAAACTATCAGGAAGCAGACACCTTTGTTGACAGAAACGAAATCGAGCCTAAGCACTTTGACAAATGGGTAGATTGGGCAGTAAAGAACGATTTAGGACTTGACTTTAACCCCACATACTTCTCACATCCCAAGTCTGACAAAGGAACTCTTTCCAATGCAGATGAAGATATCCGCGCATTCTGGATTGAGCACGGTATCCGTTGCCGTAAGATAGGCGAATATTTCTATAAGAAAACAGGTAAGCCCTGCGTTATAAACCACTGGACTCCCGACGGAGATAAAGAGTTCCCTGTTGACACTCTTTCTCCCAGACTTCGTCTTAAGGACAGCTACGATAAAATTTTTGAAGCTACAAAAGATGTTGAAGGCGTTATTGACGGTATTGAGTCAAAGGTTTTCGGTATCGGTCTTGAAAGCTATACTGTAGGCTCTCACGAATTTTGTATGGGCTATGTTGCTAAAAAGAATATTGACCATATCATTTTAACTCTTGACACAGGCCACTATCATCCCACAGAGGTTGTTTCTGCAAAATTGGGCAGCGTTTTTGCTTTCTGCGATTCTGTATTGCTTCACGTTTCCCGTCCTGTACGTTGGGACAGCGACCACGTTGTTGCTTGCGATGACGAAACAAAAGCAATTATGGAAGAGCTTGTAAGAATGGGCAAGCTTGACAAAACCTATATTGCAACCGACTTCTTCGATGCTTCAATCAACCGTCTTGTTGCTTGGATTTCAGGCCTCAGAAATACTAAGAAGGCTATTTTAAGCGCACTTTTACAGCCCGTTGAAAAAATGAAGGAGCTTGAAGCAAACGGCGACAACAGCTCAAGACTTGCATACACTCAGGAATTCAGAAATACGCCCTTCTCTCTTGTATGGGATTATTACTGCGAAAAGAATAATGCAGGCGTAGGTCTTGATTGGCTTGATGATGTTAAAGATTACGAAAAAGATGTTCTTTTAAAAAGATAACTAAGGAGTTTTAAAAATGAGTTTGCAATTACTAAAAGAAATGTCCAACAGATACGGTTCCAACCCTGCATATGTTCTTGCAGGCGGCGGAAACACATCTTATAAGGACAACGAGGTTATGTATGTTAAAGGCTCCGGTGTTTCCCTTGCGGAAATCACCGAGAGCGGCTTTGTTAAAATGGACAGAGCACGCTTGAATAATATATTCAGCTCCACCTATTCTTCAGATCCCGACACCCGTGAGGCTGAGGTTCTGAGAGATATGATGGCGGCTCGTTGCATCGGAGAGGAAAACAAACGCCCCAGCGTTGAAGCTCTTCTTCACAATGTTTTACCCTTTACCTTTATTCTTCACGTACATCCTTCAAAGGGAAACGGTCTTACCTGTTCAAAAAGCTATGTTCAGGCAGTTTCTCAGCTTTTCCCCAACAATTCCATAACAGTCGGTCAGATTATGCCCGGATACATTCTTGCAAAAGATGTAAAGGATAAAATGGAAAGCTATGAAAAAGAGCACGGCAAGCTTCCCACCTATATTTTCCTTGAAAATCACGGTGTATTCATCGGCGGTAACAGCATTGAAGAAATTGATGCCGCTGTTGAACAAATGGATGCTGCTTTTGATAAGAAAATAGTAAGAAACCCCGATTTTTCAGAGGTTGAATACGATAAGGAATTCGCTGTTTGCGCTATTCCTGCAGTTCGTATTTTAGCGGCTGAAGGAAAGGTTGCTACCTTTGTTACAAACAAAGAGGTTATGAACGTTGTAGCAAGCCGTGAGAATTTTGAAAAAGCAACTCCCTCCTTCTCCCCCGACCATATGGTTTACTGTAACGATAAGGCTCTCTTTATTGAAGCTTCCGGAATTGA
This sequence comes from Oscillospiraceae bacterium, assembly GCA_015067255.1. Classification (NCBI taxonomy): domain Bacteria; kingdom Bacillati; phylum Bacillota; class Clostridia; order Eubacteriales; family Oscillospiraceae; species Oscillospiraceae bacterium. The sequence goes on along the minus strand of SVMS01000018.1, from coordinate 27,251 downwards.
AAGCTTTTATACAGAGCTTGAAGAAAAAATCAAAGAATACAAGGCTGAAAATAACAAGCTTCCCAAAATTATCGGTCTTAAAAACGTAGGCTTCTTTGCTTGCGGAAATGACAAGAAAAATGCTGATATTGCAGCATCTCTTTTCCTCAATGCAATCGAAGTAAGCGTTTATGCTGAAAGCTTCGGCGGCGGAAAGCCTATGAAGGATGAGCTTATATACGCTATAAACAACTGGGAGGTTGAAAGATACAGAAGAAGCGTATCTGCAACCTCAGGAAACGGCAACCGTCTCAGAGGCAAAATTTCAATAGTAACAGGAAGCGCTCAGGGCTTTGGCTTAGGTATTGCTAAGGAAATGGCAAAAGAGGGCTCATATCTTGCTATTGCTGACCTTAACGGCGACGGTGCAAAAGCTGTTGCAGAAGAGCTTAACAAGGAGTTCGGAAAAGGTACTGCAATAGGTCTTACAGTTAATGTAGGCGACGAAGAAAACGTTAAGCAAATGATTTACGATATGACACTTGCATACGGTGGCTTAGATGTTTTTGTTAACAACGCAGGTATTGTTAAGGCAGGCGGTTTAGAGGAAATGCAGCTTAACGCCTTTGAGCTTGTTACAAAGGTAAACTATACTGCATATTTCCTTTGCACAAAATATGCTGCAAAAATTATGAAAATTCAAAACCGTTTCACAGATGAGTGGACTGACATTATTCAAGTAAACTCTAAATCAGGTCTTGAAGGAAGCAAGAGAAACTTTGCTTATGCAGGAAGCAAATTCGGCGGTATCGGTCTTACAGAGTCCTTTGCTCTTGAGCTTGTTGAGGACAGAATTAAGGTAAACAGCATATGCCCCGGAAACTTCTTGGGCGGACCTTTGTGGATGGACCCCGAAAAAGGACTTTTCGTTCAGTATCTTAAAGCAGGCAAGGTTCCCGGTGCAAAAACTGTTGAGGACGTAAAGAAGTTCTACGAAGCTAAAGTTCCTATGAACAGAGGCTGTGAAACAATTGACGTTGCAAGAGCTATCTTCTATGCCGTTGAACAGGATTATGAAACAGGACAGGCTATACCCGTAACAGGCGGACAAATAATGTTAAATTAGGAATGTAAAAAAAGCGAAGAACGCATAAAACAAGAAAAGAAAGAACAAAAAATAACGGAAAAACATTTTTATATAATTTTTTAATAAATATATGTTTTATGCTATCTGTCAATTTTGCCCTCAGAGTACCTCTGTACAGGTAACCTACAACAAATCTTTGTTGTCGCGAAATTGACAGATTCTGCTTGATTTTTCCTATCCCCTAAAAAACAGGCTGTAAAAAAACTCTCGTTTTTTTACAGCCCGAATTTAATGTGATAAGATTAATCCTAAAGGAGTTACGATTTATAATGCAAATCGATATATCAGCACTTGAACAAAAATTAAATGCAAAAACAAAGGAAGAACGTCTTGATGCTTTAAGAGAGCTTATTGCTCTTGAAAACGAGGGAAAAATAGACAAGCCTCAGACAGGTGCATATGTAAACAACCATATTCACACAATTTATTCTTTTTCTCCCTATTCCCCTACTGCTGCCCTTTATTTTGCGCGTAAAGCAGGACTTATAACAGCGGGAATAATGGACCACGACTCTGTAAGCGGCTGTAAGGAATTTATTGAAGCGGGTGAAATTGCTTCAATGGCGGTTACCTGCGGCTTTGAATGCAGAGTAAGAATGGACCACACCTCTCTTGCAGGAATAAGAACAAACAACCCCGACCAGAAAGGCGTTTCCTATGTGGCAATACACGGTATTCCTCATCAGATGATTGACAAATGCGAGGAATTTTTAAAGCCTTACCGTGATAAAAGAAATATGAGAAACAGAGAAATGACCAAAAAAATCAATGAAATTGTTGCCCCTTACGGACTTTCCATTGATTTTGACAAGGATATTGCTCCCATTTCTCAAAGCTATGAAAACGGAAGCATTACAGAGCGCCATATTCTTTGTGCATTAGCTAACAAAATAATTGAAAAATGCACTAAGGGTGCTCCCGTTGTTGATTTTATTAAAAACTCCCTCAATATTTCTCTTTCAGAGAAAATAGAAGGATTTTTATCAGACGATAAAAACCCCCACTATATATACGATTTATTAGGCGTATTAAAAAGCAATTTTGTATCTCAGTTTTTCATTGATGCAGTAGACGAATGTCCCTTTATTGAGGATTATATTGCCTTTGCAAACAGCATCGGCGCTATTTCCGCATACGCTTATTTGGGCGATGTAGGCGACAGCGTAACAGGAGATAAAAAGGCTCAGAAATTTGAAGACGAATATCTTGATGAGCTTTTTGATATGCTGGGTGATTTGGGCTTTAAGGCAGTTACCTATATGCCTTCAAGAAACACTATGGCTCAGCTTGAGCGTGTTATGAAGCTTTGCGAAAAGTATGACCTTTTCCAGATAAGCGGAGAAGATATAAACACCTCTCGCCAATCCTTTATCTGTCCTGCTTTGGAAAAGCCTGAATTTGCTCATCTTTCCACAGCTACCTGGGTGCTTATAGGCCACGAAAAAGCGGCAAGCAAGGATATTGATGACAATATGTTCAGTGAAAAAATTGTTGCAAAATACCCCAAAATAAAAGACAGAATTCCCTATTACGAGAATATAGGAAAGAATTAAAAAAGAGGCTGTATAAGTCAATTTTGCAATGACAAAAACTTGTTGTCGCTCAGACTACTATTAAATAATCTAAATCATTAGATTTATAAAACCAAATTATCCGCCCGAAGAGATTCGAGCGGATTTTTTTATTGTAATATTAATTTTTATGTGGTATAATATTAATGTAAAATCGCAAAAAGAGGTGACGGGATGCTTGAAAATAAACTTGGCATAACAGATTCTGCCGAGCTTGCTCGTGAAGAAGAGAAAATCAGCAAGAAGAAAGCGGTGGAATTGTTCGAAAATAGAGTTCTTGATAATTTAGAATCGGGCAAAATGTCGTCCCTTATAGCCATTCACAAGGCTTTATTTGAAAATATTTATGATTTTGCAGGCAAAATTCGCACGGTTAATATTGCAAAAGGAAATTTCCGTTTTGCTCCTGTTATGTATTTAGAGGTCGCGCTTCAAAATATTGATAAAATGCCTCAATCTACTTTTGAACAAATAGTCGAAAAATACGTCGAAATGAATATCGCTCATCCGTTTCGTGAAGGAAATGGCAGAGCAATGCGTATTTGGCTTGATTGTATATTGAAAAACGAAATCGGCAAAGTTGTCGACTGGAGTTTGGTGGATAAAGATGACTATTTACTCGCTATGGAACGCAGCCCCGTTAAAGATATTGAAATAAAACATATTCTTAAAAACGCTTTAACAGATAAAACGAATGACCGCGAAGTGTTTATGAAGGGTATTGACCACAGTTATTATTACGAAAATTATACTACCTTCAAAACAGAAGATTTATAATGCAAGAGAGAACAAGTTTTTGCTTTGTTCTCTCTTTTTGTTTATATCAAAAAATTTTAGTCTTTATCAATCCCACAGGATTTTGCATATGCGCAAACAAGCTCTTCTACACAGCGGGACTGTTCGGATGTCATTTTTGAAAGATATTTATTTAAAGAACATTTCATATCTCTTGTTGCCGTTCCAAACAATAAATAATCCGCATCTATTTCAAGTGCTTTGCAAAACTCCATAAGCTTTGCAACAGATAAACCGCACAAGCCTCTTTCTATATCACTTATTTGCTGAGCACTTCCTAAATTCACTTTTTCTGCCAATATTTCTTGAGTTATATTTTTATTTAATCTTATTTCTTTAATTCTTTCCCCTATAGCAAGATTGTTTTTATCTTTATTTTTCATCATTACACCTCATAATTAAATGATATACCGTTATTATAAGGTTTATACACTTGTTATTTAATAATGTAATACCCTTATTATAAGGGTAACAACTTGACTATCGAACTGTTTTATTCTATAATAATATCTATTAAAAATACTGTATTATTAAAAGGCGGTATAATTTATGGATATTATAATAGAGCAAGATAATACCTGTTGTTTCGTTGGTAACAGAACAATAAATGAAACGAAAGAATTGAAAAAGGGTTTATATGAAAGTATTGAAAGACTGATTAATGAGGAGAATGTAGATACATTTTTATTTGGCAGTAAGAGTAATTTTAACTCTTTATGTGTTGAGTTGGTAACAGAAATAAAGAAAAAATACCCGCACATAAAACGAATTTATGTGCGGGCTGAATTTCCTTACATAAGCGAAGATTACCGAAATTATCTTTTGGAGAGCTACGAAGATACCTATTATCCCGAGAAAATTCTCGGTTCGGGAAAAGCCACATATGTTGAACGTAACTATGAAATGATAGAAAAAAGTAAGTTTTGTATTGTATACTATGATGAAGCAAATACACCTGTTACCCGCAAAAGCGGAACAAAAATTGCGCTCAATTATGCAATAAAAAAAGGCAGAGAAATCATAAAATTTCCCGACAATGAGTAAACAGAAGCTCTCCAAAAAGTAAATTAACGGATACGGCTTAAAAACCGTATCCGTTATAACCATTATAGTTCAAAGTATGACAGCTCTTCCAATACTCTCTGTTCAAAATTATAATCGCAAAACTCGGGGACAATTCTATTAAAGCCTTTAGATTTGTTTTTATTTTGCAGATACGGCATTTTAAGAACAAATTTACAACCGTTTTCATTCTCAAAATCCACCTTCAGTTCACCGTCCTGAAGTCTTGCAAAATTATGAGCAATAGCAAGTCCCATTCCTATTCCGCCAAAATATCTCGGGCTTTCTATATCTCTTCTTATATTTTCCGAAAAAATCTTTTTTGAAGTGCCTTCATCAATAGCTGCTCCGTTATCGCTGACCTTTAAAACCCAGTAGCTGCTTTCATATTCCAGCGAAATATCTATTGTTGCCCCTTCTTTTGTATTCAATATGGAATTTGATATGATATTTAGAATTATTCTCTCTGTTTTTTCTACATCTATAAAGCTTATTTTTGTATTTAAAGGCTCTGAAAAATTCAAAAATACTTTTTTATTTTTATTGCTCTCTCTTATTTCTGCAATAAGCTCTCTGCAAAAAACAGATACATCGCAGGAAACATAGTCCATTTCCAGTTTATTTTCTTCTATAGCTTTAAAATCAGCCGCATTTTCAATGGTTCTGAGCATATTATAAGAGGATTTGGAAATTATTTTTATGTATTCCTTAATCTTTTCCTTACTCTCATTATCCTCAAGATTCAGCTTCTGAGCTAAATTTGCCGTAGGTAATACAACGCTCAAAGCCTCTCTGAGCTGATTTGACAATTCTTCAAACATATCAGAATTTTTCATTTACTCACCTTTTAAGTCATTTATGAGTTTTATAATAATACAATTTTCGACAAATGTCAACTTTTGTCGACTCTTTGATTTGCCTGCTATTGCTTTATTTTTTTCTTAAACTATAATTTTATACTTATAATTAAAAAATCATTTACAAATGAAAGAATTTGTAGTAAAATAAAAAGGATATTTAATTTGAAGGGATGTTTTTTCTTGAAAGCTGCAATAATGGGATACGGAGTTGTAGGCTCCGGAGTTGCCGAGGTTCTTATAACAAATGCAAAGCATATTGAATCAAAAATCGGCCAACCTATTGAAATTTCAAAAATTTTAGATTTGCGTGATTTTGACAATGATCCTCTTAAGGATAAATTCACAAAAAATTTCGAAGATATTTTAAACGACTCTGAAATAGGCGTCGTTGCTGAGGTTATGGGTGGAATTACCCCCGCTTTTGACTATGTAATGGCTTTACTTAAAGCAGGTAAAAGCGTAGTAACCTCAAATAAGGAATTAGTTGCTGCCAAGGGCGCAGAGCTTCTTAAAACTGCTAAGGAAAAAAACGTCAATTTCCTTTTTGAAGCTTCCGTAGGCGGCGGTATTCCCGTGCTTCGCCCTCTTCATCAGTGTCTTGCTTCAAATAAAATTATTGAGATATGCGGTATTTTAAACGGAACTACCAACTATATTCTTACCAAAATGATAAATGAAAACAGAAGCCTTGAGGATGTGCTTAAGGAAGCGCAGGATTTAGGCTATGCCGAAAGAAATCCCGCTGCTGATATAGAAGGCCACGATGCTTGCAGAAAAATCTGTATTTTAGCTTCCCTTGCTTTTTCAAAGCACGTTTATCCCGACAGCGTGCATACAGAGGGTATCACCTCAATAACTCTCAATGACGTAAATCTTGCTCAAAAGGCAGGCTATGTAATAAAGCTTATCGGCAAAGCAAAAATGCATTCTGATAACACTCTTTATATCTTAGTTGCTCCTATGCTTATTGAAAACAGCTGTCCTCTTGCCTGTGTAAGCGACGTTTTCAACGCCGTTATGGTAGAGGGTAACGCTGTGGGTGACGTTATGTTTTACGGAAGAGGCGCAGGCAAGCTTCCTACTGCAAGCGCAGTTGTTGCCGATATGATTGACTGTGTAAAGCACGTAAACGCCCGCAAAGAGCTTTTCTGGCAGGATAGTGACAACAGCTTTGTGTCAGATATCAAAGAGGAAAACGTGCGTATGTATGTACGTATTTGCCCCGAAGGCTTACAAAAGGTAATGGAAATATTCCCCGATGCTAAGACAATTCAAATTGAAAACGACTTTGCTTTTATAACCTCCGAAATGAAGGAAAAGCAAATAGACGAAGGCCTTGAAAAGCTTAAAGCTTACGGATTTGAAGCAATAAATAAAATCAGACTTAAATAGTATCTGAAAGGAAAAATCCAAAGATGTCCGATTTATCACTTATAAGAAATTTTTCAATAATTGCCCATATAGACCACGGTAAGTCCACCTTGGCTGACCGTCTTTTAGAGCTTACCCAAACTGTATCTCAAAGAGATATGGAGGAACAGCTTCTGGACAATATGGATTTGGAAAGAGAAAGAGGTATTACAATAAAAGCACGTGCCGTTAAAATAAACTACAACGCTAAAGACGGCAAGCAATATACTCTCAATCTTATTGACACTCCCGGACACGTGGACTTTAACTACGAGGTTTCCCGTTCCTTAGCTGCCTGCGAGGGCGCTATATTGGTTGTAGATGCCGCACAGGGTATAGAGGCTCAGACCCTTGCAAATACTTATCTTGCCATAGACCATAATCTTGAAATTGTCCCTGTTATAAATAAAATTGATTTGCCTGCGGCTGACCCTCAGCGAGTTATCAAGGAAATTGAAGATATTATAGGAATTCCTGCAGAGGATGCTCCTCTTATTTCTGCAAAAATGGGTACAAATATTGAAGCTGTGCTTGAAAAAATTGTCGAAGCTGTACCCTGTCCCGTAGGAAATCCCGAAGCACCTCTAAAAGCACTTGTTTTTGACAGCTTTTATGACAGCTATAAGGGCGTTATTGTATATATCAGAGTTTTTGAAGGCTGTCTTAAAGAGGGCGATACTGTTCGCTTTATGGCAAAGGGCACTGAATTTGAAGTTGTTGAAACAGGTGTATTGAAGCCCTCGGGACTTTCTTCTACAGGTGTTCTTTCTGCAGGTGAGGTTGGCTATTTCACTGCCAGCATTAAAAACGTTAAGGACACCGCAGTAGGCGATACTGTAACAAATGTAGAAAACCCTGCTCAAGAAGCTTTGCCCGGCTATAAAACTGTTTTACCTATGGTATTTTGCGGAATTTATCCTGCTGACGGCTCTCATTATGAGGATTTGAGAGAAGCCTTGGACAAGCTTAAGCTAAACGATGCTTCCCTTTCCTTTGAAGCTGAAACCTCTGTTGCCTTGGGCTTTGGTTTCCGTTGCGGCTTTTTGGGACTTCTTCATATGGAAATTATTCAGGAGCGTCTTGAAAGAGAGTTTAATCTTGACCTTATAACTACTGCTCCCAGCGTTATATATAAAATAAAACGTACAAACGGTGAAGAGGAATTTATCTACAATCCTGTTGATTTTCCCTCTCCCGTATATATTGAAAAAGCGTATGAGCCCTTTGTAAAAGCTGATATAATCACCCCTTCCGAATATGTTGGCAGTATTATGGAGCTTTGTCAGGACAGACGTGGAATTTTCAAAAATATGACTTATATTGACGTTGACAGAGTCAATCTGCATTACGATTTACCTCTCAACGAAATTATTTACGACTTTTTTGACGCTTTAAAATCAAGAACAAGAGGCTACGCTTCCTTTGACTACGAGATGTCGGAATACAAGGAATCACAGCTTGTAAAGCTTGACATACTGTTAAACGGCGAGGCCGTGGACGCTCTGTCCTTTATAGTTCACTCTGAAAAAGCCTATGCAAGAGGAAGAAGAATTGCCGAAAAGCTAAAGGATAATATTCCTCGTCAGCTCTTTGAAATTCCTGTACAGGCGGCAATAGGCAATAAAATTATCGCCCGTGAAACTGTCAAGGCTATGCGTAAGGACGTACTTGCAAAATGCTACGGCGGTGACATTACAAGAAAGAAAAAGCTTCTTGAAAAACAGAAGGAAGGAAAGAAACGTATGCGCCAGTTAGGCTCTGTTGAAGTGCCTCAGGAGGCGTTTATGTCCGTTCTTAAGTTAGATGATTAGTTATAAAGCTTCTTCAAAAACGGGTATTTACGTTCATATACCCTTTTGCAGCAAAAAATGTGCATATTGTAGCTTTTACTCCCTTTGCGATTTATCAAAAAGGGAGTTTTATATTGATGCCTTAAAAAAGGATATTGAAGGCTTTTTTAAGACCAAAACACAGGTTGATACTATCTTTTTCGGAGGCGGTACTCCCAGCCTTTTAAAGACAGGCATAAAGGATATTTTAAAAAGCATAAAAAAAAGCACCGAGGTTTCTGAAAATGCCGAAATAACCCTTGAAGCAAATCCCGAAACAGTTGATGAAAAAGACCTTGAAATGTACAGAGAAGCAGGGATAAACAGAATAAGCTTCGGAGTTCAAAGCTTTGTTGAAAACGAGCTTAATATGCTGTCAAGAATTCACAATGCCTCTAAAGCAGAAAAGGTTTTAAAAAATGCAAGAAAAGCAGGCTTTGAAAACATAAGCGCAGACCTTATGCTTGCCATTCCCAACCAGACAAAAGACTCCCTTTTATATTCCGTTGAAAAGGCTGTTGAATGTGAAATCAATCACCTTTCCCTATATTCCCTTAAAATAGAAAAGGGTACAGCCCTATATGAAGCAAAAGACAGTCTTGTTTTAGCAGACGAAGAGGCTGAATGGGAAATGTATAGTCTTGCCTGTCAAAAATTAAAGGACTTCAAGTTTAAGCACTATGAAATCTCCAATTTTTGTTTTGACGGCTTTGAGTGTCAGCACAATAAAAAATATTGGAATTTATCCTCTTATATCGGCTTTGGACCCTCTGCCCACTCATATTTTGACAATAAACGTTTCTTTTGCAATTCAACTCTTGAAGAGTATATAAACGGTACAAATATTATTTGCCCTGAAGATACCGATATCAAATCCGAATATATTATGTTAGGACTGCGCACAAGCGACGGAATAGATATATCGGCGCTTGATAATTCCAAACAGTCCTTTATAAAAAGGCTTATCCAAAATAAATATGCTAAAATCAATAAAAATCGTCTCATTCTCACCGAAAAAGGTATGTGGGTTTCCAACAGCATTATTTCAGAATTGATTTGAATAAAACCGTTGCCTTATGTCAAAATTATATTAAGATGCTATATTTTGGCGGTGATTTTTTTGAAAGCGGCAACGGTTGTTTTATTTATTCTTTATACTGCAAATATTCTTGCAGTGCTTTTTATTATTTTTACAAACAGAAAAAGCGCCGCTTCCTCTCTCTCCTGGCTTTTATTTTTAATGTTTGTTCCTGTTGTTGGATTTATTTTTTATTTTTTTATAGGCAGTACCTCGAAAATTTCCCTTTTATCCCGCCGCTTCCGACAGCCATCGCTTGAAAGCAATTATCTGCGTATTTCGGAAAATTATTTTGACGGTCAGGAATTTTGCTACGACAGCACAACAAATTCACTTATACGGCTTAATCTTTGCAATTCGCTTTGCAAAATAACATATGATAACAACGCTCAGCTTTTAGTAGACGCACAGCAAAAATACCCCCTTCTTTTAAAGGAGCTGGAAGAGGCAAAGCAAAGCATAAACATTCTTTATTTTATCTTTAAGCCTTATGATAAAATAGGTATAAAAATATCAGATATTCTTTGCAAAAAAGCTTCTCAGGGAGTTGAAGTGCGATTTATATATGACTGTATGGGCAATCTTCCCTCCTCTGCTTTTAAAAAAACCTTTTCACGTCTTGAAAAATCGGGAGTTTTAGTCTGCCGGCATTTGCCAAGCCTTTTTAAAAGCTTTGTGCAGGTCAACTACCGTATGCACAGAAAAATAGTTGTTATAGACGGTAAAATTGCATACACAGGCGGAATAAATATAGGCGATGATTATTTGGGAGAATACCCCAAAATAACCCCTTGGAGAGATACCTCCGTCAGATTGACGGGAAGCTGTGTAAACCCTGTTCAGCTACGGTTTTTAACCGATTGGATTTTCATTCAACAGCTCAAAAAAAATGGCGAAAGCTTTTCAAAAGAGCAAATAAGCAAGTTTTTTCCGCCGCCTTTAAAGCAAGGGAATATGGGCGTTCAGATAATTTCCAGCGGTCCTGACAGTCAAAGAGGGCACATAAGAGATTGCTATTTTAAAATTATTTGCTCTGCCAAAAATTATATATACATTCAGACTCCTTATTTTGCCCCTGACGAAACCTTACTGGATGCAATTATAATCTGTGCCAAAAGCGGAGTAGATATAAGAGTAATGCTGCCCGGTATTCCCGACAAAAAAATGATATACAACGTAACTCTTTCTTATGTAAACGAGCTTCTTGAAGCAGGGGTCAAGGTTTATTTTCACAAAGGCTTTATTCACGCTAAAACCTTTGTAAGTGATGACTTAATAAGCAGTATAGGAACTACAAATCTTGATATAAGAAGCTTTAAGCTTGATTATGAGATAAACGCTGTAATATATGATAAGGATTTTGCTTTGGAAAATAAAAATATTTTTCTTAAAGATATTGAAAGCTGCAAAGAGGCAAGGCTTAAGGATTTTAAAAATATCGGATTTTTGAAAAAAACTTTACATTCTGTATGCAGATTGTTCTCACCGTTAGTATAATGGTTATAATTCTAACTTGACAAAAATATAATATTTATATATAATTTTAATATCAGTTTTGATGTTTTAGTCTGCGGACTTTAATATATTTAGTCTTTCTTTTGTGCGTGGAAAGAAAGATACATAGGCTTACCTAAATAGGATTACCTCCTTTAAATTTAAGGAGGTCCTTTGTTGTTGCCTGTTTTAAAAAATAAGCAGTTTTATTTTATGGAGGTTATTTAGTGAAAAATGAAAAAATAAAAATTATTCCTCTTGGCGGTCTTAACGAAATCGGAAAAAATATGACCGTTATTGAATACGAGGATGACGCAATTGTTGTGGACTGCGGTATGGCTTTCCCCGACGATGAGCTTTTGGGTATTGACTTTGTAATTCCCGATATAACATATCTTTTGAAAATTAAGGATAAGCTTCACGGTATTGTTTTAACCCACGGTCACGAGGACCATATCGGAGCGCTTCCCATTGTTTTGAAGCAGCTTGATATTCCTGTATATGGCACTAAGCTGACATTGGGAATTGTTGCTAACAAGCTTAAAGAGGCACAGGTTTCCACCAAAAATTTAATTGAGGTTAAGCATGGAAGCAAAATCAATTTAGGCTGTTTTTCTGTTGAATTTATAAGAGTTAACCACTCTATTGCAGACGCTGCAGCGTTGGCAATAAAAACTCCTTTGGGAACAATAGTTCACACAGGCGATTTTAAAATAGACGTTACTCCCATACAGGGTGAAATGATAGACCTTGCACGCTTGGGTGAGCTTGGAAAAAAAGGCGTTTTGGCGCTTATGATGGATTCAACAAATGTTGAACGTCCCGGCTTTGCTACCTCTGAGCGAAAAGTAGGAGAATCCTTTGACGCTATTTTCCACGATGCAGCGGGCAGACGTCTTATAATAGCAACCTTTGCTTCAAACGTTCACCGTGTTCAGCAGGCAATAGATGCCTCTGCAAGATACGGCAGAAAGGTTGCGGTTTCGGGAAGAAGTATGGTGAATATAGTTAAGGTTGCTATTCAATTAGGCTATATGCACGTACCCGAGGGCGTTTTAATTGATATTGATGCTATTTCCCGCTATCCTCAGGATAAAATTACTATTATTACAACCGGCTCTCAGGGTGAGCCAATGTCAGGTCTTTACAGAATGGCATTTTCCGACCACAAAAAAGTTGAGCTTAATGTCAACGACTTAGTTGTAGTTTCCGCATCTCCCATTCCCGGAAACGAAAAGCTTGTTTCAAGAGTTATAAACGAGCTTTTCAAATGCGGCGCAGAGGTTATCTATGAATCCTCCTCCGAAATTCACGTTTCGGGACATGCCTGTCAGGAAGAGCTTAAGCTTATGCTTTCGTTGATAAAGCCCAAATATTTTATTCCCGTACACGGAGAATTCCGTCACCTTAAAAAGAGCGCAGGTATAGCAAAATATATGGGAATGGACCCTCGCAACGTATTTATTATGGATATTGGCTCTGTGCTTGAAATAGGCAGTCAGGGCGCAAAAATAAACGGTTCTGTTCCGTCAGGCAGAGTTATGGTTGACGGCTTGGGAGTCGGCGACGTTGGAAACATTGTTTTGCGTGACAGAAAGCATCTTGCTCAGGACGGACTTATTGTTGTAGTTGCAACTCTTGACAGTATAACAAGAACACTGCTTACAGGTCCTGATATAGTTTCAAGAGGCTTTGTATATATGCGTGAATCCGAAGGACTTATTGAAGGCATAAAAGAGGTCTGCAAGGATACTATGGAAAAATATGAAGGTACTTCAGCTGACTGGACTGCCGTCAAAACCAAAGTCAAGGAGCATCTTTCCGATTATCTCTATGAGAAAACAAAGAGAAAGCCTATGATTTTAGTTGTTATTACAGAAGTTTAATAAAAGGAAGAAAAGAAAATGAAAATATTAGTAATAAACGGTCCTAATCTCAATCTTTTAGGTACAAGAGAGCCTGATATTTACGGCAGAGAAACCCTTGCTGATATCAATGAAAAGGTTCAAAACCACATTTCAAAATTAAAAATGGAAAGTGAATTTTTCCAAAGCAACTGCGAAGGCGCTATTATTGACAAGCTTCATATGAGCGCAAAAGAGTTTGACGGCATAATAATCAACGCAGGAGCATACACCCATTACAGCTATGCAATACGTGATGCTATAGCGGCTATCGGTCTTCCCTGTGTAGAGGTTCATATGTCAAACGTTTTCAAGCGTGAAGAGTTCAGACACACATCTGTCATCTCCCCCGTATGCATAGGCTCTATATGCGGTTTTGGCTCTGACAGTTATATTCTTGCGGCAACTGCTCTGTATGAGCTATTAAATAAATAATTTATATATTATATAAAAAACAGGGTTTAATTCACATTATTTTTTGTAAAAAAGTTTGTTCATTTTTTAACAATATCTATTGCAAAATTTTCCTTAATCCTTTATAATATATATTGGTTTCAAAATGTAAATGACTATTAAAAAAATAGGAGAGTAAATATGTTTAACAAAAAATCCATCGAAGACATTTGCGTAAGCAATAAGAGAGTTTTAGTACGTTGTGACTTTAACGTACCCTTAGACGAAAATCAGAATATTACATCTGCTAAAAGAATTATTGAATCTCTTCCTACAATCAAATATCTTTTAAGCAAAAATGCAAAAATCGTTCTTTGCTCTCATTTGGGCAGACCTAAGGGAGAATTCAACGATAAATTTTCTCTTGCTCCCGTTGCAAAGAAGCTTGCTGAGCTTTTAAACGTAAACGTTATTATGGCTAAGGACGTTATCGGTGAAGATGCAAAGGCTAAGGCTGCTGCACTTAAAGAGGGAGAAATCCTTTTACTTGAAAACGTACGTTTCCATAAAGAAGAAACCAAAAATGAGCCTTCCTTTGCAAAAGAGCTTGCAAGCTTTGGCGAAATTTTTGTAAATGACGCTTTCGGTACTTCTCACCGTGCACACGCTTCCACTGCAGGCGTTGCTGATTATATTCCTGCTGTCAGCGGCTATCTTATTGAAAAAGAAATTCGCATTATGGGCGGCGCTCTTTCCAATCCCAAGCGTCCCTTCGTTGCTATTCTCGGCGGTGCTAAGGTTTCCGATAAAATCGGTGTTATCACCAATCTCTTAGAAAAGGTTGATACTCTTATCATCGGCGGCGGTATGGCTTATACCTTTATCAAAGCAAAAGGATTTCCTATCGGTACTTCCATTTGCGAAGAAGATAAATTAGACTTAGCTAAAGAGCTTATGGCAAAGGCTGAGGAAAAAGGCGTAAAGCTTCTTATTCCCTTTGATAACGTTATTGCTACAGAGTATAAGGCTGATTCCGAGTTCAGAACTATTGACAGCGACAATATTCCTGACGGTTGGATGGGTCTTGATATCGGCGAGAAAACAAGAGAGCTGTTCTGCAACGCTATTAAAGATGCAGGTACTGTTGTATGGAACGGACCTATGGGCGTTTCTGAGTGGGAAAACTTTGCAGGCGGTACAATCGCAGTAGCTAAAGCCGTTGCAGACAGCGGCGCAATTTCCATCATCGGCGGCGGTGACTCTGCTGCAGCTGTTCAGAAACTCGGCTTTGCTGATAAGATGACTCACATTTCCACAGGCGGCGGCGCTTCTCTTGAATTCCTTGAGGGTCTTGAGCTTCCCGGTATTGCTTGCCTACAAGATAAATAATTTAAAATAACAATAAGGTGACAAGTTCTGATTGCTCTTGTCACCTTAACAATGTTTTGAAAGGAAAGATAAAAATGAAAAAAGAAATAAGAAAAGCTGTTATTGCAGGAAACTGGAAAATGAACAAAACTCCTTCTGAAGCTAAGGCTTTAATTGAAGAGCTTAAGCCTCTTGCAAAGGATGCTCCCTGTGATGTTGTAATATGTGTTCCCTTTACCGATATTGCTGTAGCTGTTGAGTTGTGTAAGGGTACAAATATCAAGGTTGGCGCTCAGAACTGCCACTTTGAAGAAAAAGGCGCTTTCACAGGCGAAATTTCAGCTCAGATGCTTAAAGAGTGCGGAGTTGAATATGTTGTTTTAGGCCACAGCGAAAGACGTCAGTATTTCGGAGAAACAGATGCTACCGTTAACAAGAGAACAAAGGCAGCTATTGCAAACGGTTTAACTGCTATCGTGTGCGTTGGCGAGCTTTTAGAACAGCGTGAGCTTGGCATAACAAACGAGGTTGTTTCAATGCAGACAAAGATTGCATTAAACACAATCGAAGAAAAAGACCTTGATAAAATCATTATCGCTTATGAGCCTGTATGGGCTATCGGCACAGGCAAAACAGCTACAAGCGACCAGGCTGACGAAACCTGCGGTGTAATCAGAGCTGCTGTTGGCGAGCTTTACGGAGAAGATGCTGCACAAAAGCTTACAATTCAGTACGGCGGTTCAATGAATGCAAAGAATGCACAGGAGCTTTTGTCTAAAGTGAATGTTGACGGCGGTCTTATCGGCGGTGCCGCATTAAAAGCAGAGGACTTCTCTGTAATAATCAATGCCGCAAAATAAATTTTCTTCTCTATACTTGAAAGGATTGAATATAAATGAAAAGACCGATAGTTTTAACTATTTTGGACGGATTCGGCATAAATCCTGAAACAAAGGGAAATGCAATCACAGATAACGCTCCAAACATTGAAGCAATTTCAAAAAAATATCCCACAACCTCACTCAATGCTTCGGGAATGGCAGTGGGTCTTCCTGATGGACAAATGGGTAACTCCGAGGTTGGACATACAAATATAGGTGCCGGCAGAATTGTATATCAGGAGCTTACAAGAATTACAAAAAGTATTTCCGACGGCGACTTTTTTGAAAACGAAGCTTTGAAAAAAGCTATGGACAACTGCAAGGCTAACAATTCAGCTTTGCATCTTATGGGTCTTTTGTCCGACGGCGGTGTTCACAGCCATAACTCTCATCTTTACGGCCTTTTGGAAATGGCTAAAAAGTCGGGTGTGGAAAAGGTTTACGTTCACGCTATTATGGACGGAAGAGACGTTGCTCCCACCAGCGGAAAGGATTTTGTACGTGAGCTTATTGACCAATGTGCAAAAATCGGTGTCGGTAAAGTCGGAACTGTTATAGGCCGTTATTACGCTATGGACAGAGATAACCGTTGGGAAAGAGTTGAGAGAGCCTATGCAGCTATCGTTTATGCAGAGGGTGAGCACAGCTCAAATCCTGTAGCAGCAATAGAAAAATCCTATGCTGAAAACATAACCGACGAATTTATAATCCCCATTATAAACGAATCTTACGAGGGCTTATCCGCTAATGACAGCGTTATTTTCTTTAATTTTCGTCCCGACAGAGCAAGAGAAATCACCAGAACCTTTGTCGACCCTGATTTCAACGGCTTTGAAAGAAGAAACGGATTTTTCCCTTTAACTTATATCTGCTTTACTCAATACGATGCAACAATGCCCAACGTAGAGGTTGCTTTCAAGCCTCAGACTCTTACCAACACTTTGGGTGAATATTTAAGCAAGCAAAACAAATCACAGCTCAGAATTGCAGAAACAGAAAAATACGCTCACGTTACCTTCTTTTTCAACGGAGGCGTTGAAGCTGTTTATGACGGTGAGGACAGAGTCCTTATCCCCTCTCCAAAGGTTGCAACCTATGATTTACAGCCTGAGATGTCTGCCAACGAGGTTTGTGACAGCGTTTGCGAAAGAATTTTAAGCGGAAAATATGACCTTATAGTTCTTAATTTTGCAAACTGCGATATGGTAGGACATACAGGAATTATCGAAGCAGCTCAGAGCGCTGTCAAGGCAGTTGACAACTGTGTTCAAAAAGTTTATAATAGCGTTGTTGAGGCAGGCGGTATCTGTCTTATTACCGCAGACCACGGAAATGCAGATAAAATGCTTGAGGATGACGGTGTTTCTCCCTTTACTGCACACACCACAAATCCCGTTCCTTTTATTGTTACACAAGAGGGTGTAAAATTAAGAGAAGGCGGTTGTCTTGCTGACATCGCTCCTACTATTTTAGATATTATGAATATAGAAAAACCCAACGAAATGACAGGAAGTTCCTTAATTATAAAATAAGGAGATTTTATTGTGAAAGGATATTTGATGCTTGGGATAACAACCCTTTTGGTTGGTATAAACATTATATCTTTTTCTGTATGTGCAAAAGATAAAGATTATGCACGGCGTAACAGAATGAGAATAAGAGAATCTTTTATGATACGTTTGTCCATTTTCTTTGGCTCTTTAGGTATGTTAGCGGGAATGTTGTTTTTCCGCCATAAAATAAGAAAACCGTTGTTTTTTATATCTGTCCCTCTGCTTTTAATAGCTCAAAGCATTATTGTTTTTCTTTCATACTATTTTTTGTTTTTCCGTTAAATAATTTGTTAAATTATTTTTAAAGTTTTTCTTTTTGCTTGACTGCCATTTTAAAAAATGGTAAAATTTTAAAGGTTTATTATACTGTTAATTCAGTATTGTTTTCACTGTATCTGCTCACGGTATGGTGCAAAAATAATATGTGAGCAGAAAGGTTTTTATTATGTCATCAAAAACTAAGACAATGTCCATTCTCCTTTATATCGGCGCAATTGTAACAACAATCATCGCAGTAATCAACTTTATCTTCGGAAT
Organism: Oscillospiraceae bacterium; assembly: GCA_015067255.1. NCBI lineage: Bacteria > Bacillati > Bacillota > Clostridia > Eubacteriales > Oscillospiraceae > Oscillospiraceae bacterium. The sequence goes on along the minus strand of SVMS01000018.1, from coordinate 9,390 downwards.
TATCGGCGTTAAAGCATTTTTTGATGCTATATCTCAGGAAGGAATGGCTTTTAGTGATATCATTGATTTGTTTAGCTCAAATCCTGCTATCTATCAAACTTATCTTATGCCTGTTCTGACAGCTATTGCCCTTTACGGCGGTATTGCTCTTCTTCTCTTCGGTATGGCTCACAGACTTAAGGTTATGGCTATGGAAGAGATTGATTTCTTAGACGAGCTTGACGCTGTTGATTATTCTGAATATACTCCTGCTTTTGAGGGAAATGAAGAGGAAGAAATTCCCTTTATAACAGAAGAAATAGATGAAGACGTAGTTGACGAAGCTGTTGAAGCTGCAAGCGAAGAAGCTGCTGAATAATTTGCAAGTAAAAAGCTGTAAAAAACTTTCGTTTTTTACAGCTTCGTTTTTTAGGGGATAGGAAAAAAGGTGCAGAATCTGTCAATTTTGCGCCGACAATATATTGTTGGCGGTCACCCGACGGCGTACAGAGGTACGCCGAGGGCGAAATTGGCAGATAGCATAAAACAAATATTTACTTGTTTTATGCGCTCTGCGCTTTTTTTACATCCCCTTTTTAATTTTCTTCATACATTAACATTGCAAGTGCGCAAAGAGAAGCTGTTTCGGTTCTTAAAATTCTGTCGCCCAGACCTGCCAAATCAAGTCCTTTAAGAGCGCATTTTTCAGCTTCTTTTGGAGTAAAGCCACCCTCTGAGCCTATTATAAATCCAATACTCTTTGGCATTTTATCTTTAATAATGCTTTTAATAAATACCGTATTTTTTCCTTCATAAAAGAGAATCTTTTTATCGTATTGGCTAATATCCTCCAGAACACTGTCCAAATCGGGTAAATATTCAATTTTCGGAACAATTCCTCTTAAACACTGCTTTGCAGCGGAAAGGGAAACTGCATTATATCTTTCAAGCTTTGAGTTAACTGATTTTTTATCAAATTTAACAACACAGTTTTGGGAAGAAAAGAGAACTATTCTTCTTACTCCAAGCTCAACAGCTTTTTGAATAATAAGCTCTGTTTTATCCCCTTTTGGTAAAGCCTGATAAAGCACAGCCTCATAGGATGGCTCTTTACATTTTTCTGTTTTTTGAACATCTAAAAAAACCTCGTCCTTGCTTATGTCGCTTATTGTGCAAACAAAATCGGTGCATTTTCCGTCGCAGACAGTAATACTGTCCCCAATACGACATCTCAGCACCTTTCCTATATGATGCGCATTTTCACCTGTTAAAACTATTTTTTCACAATTTTTATTTATTGACAAATCAAAAAACTTAGGCATAAAATCACCATTTTTAAAATTTGATATATTAAACTCATTATACTACTTAAGTGTAAAAAAAACAACTCAAAATATGTCTATTTTTACAATATATTCACCTTATTTTTTACTTGACATATCAATTTAAAAATGATATTATAATAATACCTATAAATCTAAATTTATATTGAAAGGATATTTTTATATGAAAACTTTAGTTTCTTTTTCTTTAATAGCTATTATGTTATTAACATTTTCTTTTGGTGTTCTTGCTGCTGACAGCCCTGAAGCAGGAACAAAGTTTGACTATACTGTTGAAGTTTCCCCCGAAGGCTCCGGTACTGTAAAAACTGAGCCTGCTCCCAACGGCGCAATAAAGGTTATTTCTACTCCCACAAGCGGAAACATCTTTGACAAATGGGGAATTACCGGTGATTATAAAATAATTTCCGGCAGTCTTGAATCAAAGGAAATTGTTATTGAGCCTTTAGATGACGGCGTTAAAATTATTGGTTTCTTTAAAAAAGACCCTAAGGCTCCCGGAACAGGCGTTATGGATATAAGCGTTTATGTTGCTGCTGTATTGGCAGTAGTATGCGTTGCAGGTGCTTTGGTTGTTTTCAAAAAAGCTCTTATCTAAGCTCTAAAATTTAAAACAGTACTAAAAGCCTTGCTTATTTGTAAAAATGAACAAGGCTTTTTTATATATGGTAAAGAAAGGGCGGTAAATTTTTACCGCAATTTATCAAATGGAAAGCAATTCAAAAAACAAAAAAATATGGATTATACTGATAATATTGTTAAGTCTTATTACGCTTGTTTCTGCCGGCTTTATAGCTTTTAAGCTTTATAAAGATTATCTTACCGATAAGATTTACAGCGAAATGGCATCTAACAATTCCCAAGTAAGCTCCGAATCCGAAGATTCAGATTTGCCCGAAAACCCCATTGATTTTGCTTCTCATAAGCAGATAAATGAGGATATATATGCTTGGATAACTGTCCCCGGCACAAAGGTTGACTATCCTATTTTGCAAACGGATAATGACGATTTTTATTTAACTCACTCTGTTGAGAAAAAGCCTTACGATTTAGGAAGCATATATACTCAGGCGGTAAACAGAAAGGATTTTCAGGACCCTGTAACTGTTATTTACGGGCATAATTCCGCTTCCCGTGATTTGATGTTTACTACGCTTCATTATTTTGAAAATGCAGACTTTTTTAATGAACACGAATATTTTTATATATACACAGAATCAAAAATATTAACCTATAAAATTGTAAGTGCTTTTAAGTTTGATGACCGTCATATTTTAAACGCCTATAATATGAATGACACTAACTCTCTTCTAAGCTTTTATGACGTTGTAGCAAACCCTGTTTCACTTGTTAAAAACGCAAGAGAAGGCATTGAGCTTAAAGCTAAAGACAAGGTTGTTGTATTAAGCACTTGTATAACAGGAGAAAATCGTTCAAGATATCTTGTTTGCGGCGTATTGGAAAATACACAGCGCACAAAGAAAAAATAAATTTCCTTTGCTTTTTGGATGTGTAAAAATATGAGCAAATCCCTTAAAATTATCCTTATAATTGTAAGTATTTTAGCGGCAGTTTCTTTAACTGCCGTTATTGCTTTGTCTGTAATGATGAACATAGGAAAAAAACAGCTTTTAAATAACGATGACGTTTCCTCTCTTATTGTGTCTGACGTTGAAATAAGCTATAATGACGGAAAAACAGTTGTTTACAACGGCAAAACCTATAAGCTCAATGAAAACATTATATCAGGTGCATTTATCGGTGTTGACAATGAAAAGATTTCTGAGAGTGTAATCGGCACAGCAGGTCAATCCGACTTTTTGATTGTATGCGCCTTTGACGTTGAAACAGGAAAGCTTGTTTTGCTTTTAATTCCCCGTGACACTATGGCTGATATTGATATATATTCTCCAAACGGAAAATATATAGGCATAGAAAAAAGCCAGATATGTCTTTCCTTTGCTTATGGCGACGGTAAAAAAAGCAGCTGTGAAAACGTTGTAAAATCATTAGAACGAGTTTTATACGGAATGCCAATCAACGCTTATTACTCTATTGATATTGCAGCTATTGCCCCTTTAAACGATGCCGTTGGCGGAGTAACTCTTGAAAGCCTCGAAAGCTTCTTAGACGGTAAATACGAAAAGGGCAAAGAGATTACTCTTATGGGTAAGGATGCCGCAGAATATATAAGATACAGAGACAAAGAAAACAATTTTTCCGATTCTCTAAGACAGCAACGTCAATTACAGTATGTAAAAGCATATTCAAATAAGCTTATTAAAAAAGTAAAGCAAAACTTTTTAGTGCTGACAGATATTTTTAATACAGCTTCAAAATTTTCCCATACAAATATTGACTTAAACGAGGTTACTTACCTTGCTTCAATATTCCTGTCAAAAAATATGTCCTTGGGAGAAATTATTACTATCCCGGGAGAAATGAAAATGGGCGAGCAATACGCCGAATATCACGTGGACAATCAAAAATTATTAGAGCTCATACTTAAGGTTTACTATATAGAACAGTAGGATTAAATATGGACAAATTATTCAATACTGATATAAGATTTTTAAAGGGCGTGGGAGAAAAGCGCGCCCTTCTTTTTGCTCGCCTTAATGTCAGAACTATAGGAGACTTGCTTCATTTTTATCCCAGAACTTATTTAGACAGAACAAAAATATCCTCTCTTGACCAGACTCAGCTTTATGAAAATGCAACTGTTATTGCAGAGATTTCTTCTCCCATTAAAGAAGCTAAGGTCAAGGGCGGACTTTTAATTTATAAATTCACAGTTACTGACCACGTTACAGATATGCAAATTACCCTTTTTAATCAAAAATTTCTTGCGGCAAAGCTAAAGGTCGGTCAAAGCTATATTTTCACAGGAAAAATTCAAGGTACATATTTCAGACGTGAAATGACCTCTCCCGAAATTGAGCCTTTAAATGAGGATAACGAAAACGGCCGCATTATTCCCGTTTATCCTCTCACAAGCGGTCTTTCAAGAAATATTGTAGCCTCTTGTGTAAAGTCAGCCCTTTCTATGCTTCCCGAACAAATGGAAGAGCCCCTTGAAAGTGAAATTCTTGAAAAGCTGTCCCTTATAGGCTTAAAAAAATCGCTTCTTTATATTCACAATCCTAAAACCTTTGAACAGCTTAATGAGGCAAGAAAATATTTAGTTATTGAAGAATTCATAAAATTCAGATTGGGACTTTTAAAGCTTAAAACAAGAAACCGTCAGAAAACAGAGCTTTCAATCTCAAATACCGATATTTCCCCCTTTCTTTCTAACTTACCCTTTAAGCTTACCAATGCTCAAAACAGAGTTATAAGTGAATGTTTAGCCGATATGACAAAGGATATTCCTATGTCCCGCCTTGTCCAAGGTGATGTAGGCTCGGGTAAAACAGCAGTAAGTGCAGCTCTTATTTATGCTGCTTCTTCGAACGGATTGCAATCCGCCCTAATGGCACCCACAGAAATCCTTGCTCAACAGCATTATAAGGCTATGCTTTCTTTACTTCCCGACAATATTAAAATAGGACTTATAACAGGAAGTATGACAAAGTCCCAAAAGCTCAAAATAGCTAATGCGGCATCAAATAAAGAATTTGATTTACTTATAGGTACTCATACACTTATTGAAGAATATATAGAATTTGATAAATTAGGCCTTGTTATTACCGACGAACAGCATCGCTTTGGTGTACGTCAAAGAAGCCTTCTTTCGTCAAAGGGCAGAAATCCTCATACTCTCGTTATGTCTGCCACTCCTATTCCCCGTACCTTAGGCTTGATTATTTACGGTGATTTGGATATTTCAATTATTGATGAGCTTCCCCCGGGCAGAAAAAAGATATCCACCTTTTTGTGCGATGAAAGCTACCGTCAGCGCCTTAACGGCTATATCAAGGACCAATGTACCCAAGGCAGACAGGTCTATATAGTATGTCCCTTGGTGGAGCAAAACGATAAAACAGAGCTAAAGGCTGTTGACAGCTATTTTGAAAACTTGAAGGATAATTTCCCCGAAATTTCCTGCGGCTTTGTTCACGGCAGACTCAAGCCCTCTGAAAAAGAAAAGATAATGCAGAGCTTTGCAAAGGGAGAAACTAAAATACTGCTTGCTACAACTGTTATCGAGGTAGGTATAGACGTTCCCAATGCAACGCTTATGGTTATTGAAAACGCTGAGCGCTTCGGTCTTTCTCAGCTTCATCAGCTAAGAGGAAGAGTCGGCAGAGGTGAGCATAAATCCTACTGTATACTTATGTCTGACAATAAGTCTGAAAAGACCTTGGAGCGTCTTAGAATTATGACACAGACCAATGACGGCTTTGTTATCAGCCAAAAGGATTTAGAGCTGAGAGGCCCCGGTGATTTCTTCGGTCAACGTCAGCACGGCTTACCGCTGCTCAAAATCGGCAGTATATATTCAGATATGGAGCTTCTAAAGCTTGCAAACAAAATAGCCGATAAGCTTTATAATGAAAACAGAATAACCCCCGCCCTCTCAAAAGCAGTAAATAGCTTTTTCAACGACATAGGCGTTATAGTATTTAATTAAAAAAGGAAATATGAAATAAGGCTGTAAAAAACAAAAGTTTTTTACAGCCTTATTAATGTATCAATGTAAATTGCGTAAGTAATTTACATTATATCGCAATCGACCTGTAAGGACGATTATATCGCATTTTAGCGTAGTGCGAAATATATCGCACGAGCAAAGCGAGTATATCGACAAAAAGCGATATAAATCCCTCACGGAATTTGCGATATGTTGCCTACGGCAACGAGATAATATACCTTACGGCACATTATTAAAAATCATCGCTTTCAATATCAGCAAATCATAAATGTCAAAAACCGAATCTCCGTTCATATCTGCCTTTTCGTTGTCAGTACCTTTTCCCAATAAGCTGTTTCTCAAACTTATGGCATCAAGAACATTTATCTCTCCGTCGCCGTTAGTGTCGCCCTCAACAGCTTCGTTTTCTGTGTAGTTATAATGGATATTGGCATTTGTTAAATAATCGTTGCCATCATTTATTGAAATATTTGCCCATTCTTCCTCTGTACCTGAATAAAATACATCTGTCAAAACTGAACAACCGTAAAATGCATCCCAACTTATATATGTAACGCTGTCGTGAATTGTTATGCTTGTAAGGCTTGAACAATTATAAAACGCATCCAAACCTATTCTTGTAACATTGTTACCGATGATTACACTTGTAAGGCTTGCGCAATTAGAAAATGCATAATTGCCCATACTTGTAACACTGTCGGGAATAGTTATACTTATAAGCCTTGAGCACCGAGCAAATGCACTATCACCTATACTTGTAACACTATTTGGTATATTTATATTTTTTAGGCTTGAGCAAAACTCAAATGCAGAACTACCTATACTCGTAACACTATCGGGTATAGTTATACTTGTTAAGCTTTCGCAATTATAAAATGCATCATCGCCTATACTTGTAACGCTGTCGGGAATAACTAAACTTGAAAGGCTCGAGCAATAAGCAAATGTATAAACACCTATGCTTGTAACACTGTCAGGTATATTTACATTTATAAGATTTGAGCACTGAGCAAATGCACTGTCACCTATACTTGTAACACTGTCAGGAATGGTTATACTTGTAAAGCTCGAACAACCATAAAATGCACCATAACCTATGCTTGTAACACTGTCGGGAATGTTTATACTTGTAAGACTCGAACAACCATAAAATGCATAATCACCTATACTTTTAACGCTGTTGGGGATTGTTATCATTGTAAGACTATTGCAATCAGAAAAAGCTCCATGTCCTATATATGTAACACTATCTGGTATATTTATAGTTGTAAGACTACGACAATAACAAAATGCTTCATCACCTATACTTGCAATACCGTCGGGAAGCACTATACCTATAAGGCTTGAACACTGAAAAAATGCATAATCACCTATACTTGTAACACTATCTGGTATATTTATAGTTGTAAGGCCCCTGCAACCCTCAAACGCACGCTCGCCTATACTTGTAACACCATCAGGGATTTTTATACTTGTGAGACTTGAACAATAGGCAAATGTATAATAGCCTATATTCGTAACACTATTAGGTATACTTATATTTTTTAGGCTTGAGCAAAACTCAAATGCAGAACTACCTATACTTGTAACACCGTTAGGAATTGTTATACTTGTTAAACTCTTGCAATTATAAAACGCATATTCGTTTATACTTGTAACACTATCGGGAATTGTTACATTTGTAAGGCTCGAGCAATAAGCAAATGTATAAACGCCTATACTTGTAACACCGTTAGGGATTGTTATACTTGTAAGGTTCGAGCAATAAAAAAATGTATAATCACCTATACTTGTAACATTGTCTGGTATGTTTATACTTGTGAGATTTGAGCAATTATAAAATGCAAAAGAGCCTATACTTGTAACACTATTAGGAATAGTTATACTTATAATACTTGAGCAAGCACCAAAAGCGCCATTTCCTATACTTGCAACACTATTTGGGATTATATATGATGATGCTGTTTTTCCTGCCGGATAGCATATTATTTGACTTTTGTTTTTGTTAAATAAAACCCCATCAATCGAAGTATATGCAATATTTTCGGAATCTACAGTTATATTTGTAAGACTTAAACAATAATAAAATACATAATCCCCTATACTTGTAACGCTATTGGGAATCACTATACTTGTTAAGCTTGCGCAATTATAAAATGCTTCATCACCTATGCTTATAACACCGTCGGGAATTGTTATCCTTGTAAGGCTCGAACAATAAGAAAATGCACCATAACTTATACTTGTAACACTATCAGGGATTGTTATATTCATAAGGTTTGAGCAATAGAAGAATGCGCAATTGCCTATGCTTGTAACACCATCGGGAATGACATATGACGATGCTGTTTTTCCTACCGGATAACATATTATTTTACTTTTGTTTTTGTTAAATAAAACCCCATCAATCGAAGTATATGCAATATTTTTAGAATCTACAGTTATATTTGTAAGACTTAAACAAATATAAAATGCATATTCGTTTATACTTGTAACACTATCGGGAATTGTTATGTTTGTAAGGTTTGAGCAATAGAAGAATGCACAATTACCTATGCTTGTAACACCGTCGGGAATGACATATGACGATGCTGTTTTTCCTGCCGGATAACATATTATTTTACTTTTGTTTTTGTTAAATAAAACCCCATCAATCGAAGTATATGCAATATTTTTGGAATCTACAGTTATATTTGTAAGACTTAAACAATAAGAAAACGCACTATCACTTATGCTTGTAACACTATCGGGAATTGTTATCCTTGTAAGACTATAACAATAATAAAATGCTTCATCACCTATGCTTGTAACCGGATAACCGTCTAAGGTTGAAGGGATAGTAACATCGCCACTTATTGAAGTGTCGCAACCTGTTATTGTTGCCTCACCGTTTGAAACAGTATATGTATAATGATACTCTACGATATCTCCTGCACTGACGGTAAATACACCCATAGGCATAAGGGTTGCTACCAACGCAACACACAGCAAAAAAGAGATTAAGTGCCTGATATTTTTGACAATACTCATAATAAAACCTCCAAAAATTAATAATAAAAAAATGCGCCTACCGAAGCAGACGCACAAAAAACGCAAACTCCAATAGTCGCCAAACTAATTGGATAAGACAAGAACATACATCTAATCAACCCCAAAAGGAATTTGCGTTTTTATCAAATTCACAGACTGTTGAAAAGATGCAGAAATAGAGCTTTAAAATATAAAAAGCTCTTGTCTTATTTTATTCAATTAGTTTGGCAATTATTAGTTTACCACAATTATACTGCATTATCAAGTAAAAATTTTCAAGTTTGAAAAGTATGCAATAACAAAGGACTGCAAAAACATTTTGATATGCACCCCAAAAGTTAGACACTTTTGGAGGTGCATATTTTTATGGCAAAAAAGGGACAAATACAACGAAAATACTCGACTGAATTCAAAATAAGTGTTATAGTAGATATGCGAGAACAC
>SVMS01000017.1 GCA_015067255.1 Oscillospiraceae bacterium | reverse complement strand
AAATTGTTGAATATATTGAATTGTATTACAATTCAGAAAGATTGCATTCAGGTATCAATTATTCAGTACCAAATCAATTTTTCACTCTTTTATCTGTCCGAAATTCTTGACAAGTTTCGGTACCGAAGGTATCCGCTTCGCGGATGATTTTGAATTTCATGTGAGAGTTCGAATTCATACGCAAAAACGGTAAAAACATCTTTTTTGTAGACTTATCAAAAACAAGAAATCAAAACTTGTTGAACAAATTACGAATTTATACTATAATATACTCATAAATTTATCAGATATAAAGGAAAGAATATGAAGCTTTACGCTCCCGTGTACTATAAAAATTTTAAATGCATCGCAGATAAATGCGAGCACAGTTGCTGTGTCGGTTGGGAAATTGATATTGACAAGAATACTGTTGAAAAATATAAAAATATGAAAAATGATTATGGAACAGTCATCAGAGACAGTATTTCTATGGAAGATACACCTCACTTTAAGCTTGATGAGTCTGAAAGATGCCCCCATCTTGATAAACAGGGATTTTGCAAAATTATTATCAATGCAGGCGAGGAATATCTCTGCGATATATGCCGTGAACACCCGAGATTTTATAATTATACAAGCGTTGCTGAGGTTGGTATCGGTATGTCGTGCATTGAGGCGGCAAGGGTAATTCTTTCTTCGTCGGATTTTGAACAGTCAGAGTATATAGGCGATGTTGATGTAAAAGAAGATAATGCTGATTTTGACGGACGTATATGGCGTAGTGAAATATATGCGGTGTTGCATAATGATTACACCTCAGGACTTAATGAAATTTATCGCAGGTATTCTGTGAATGCAGGGAATGACTGTAACTGGCTTGAAATACTTAACAACCTCGAATATCTTGATATAAGGCACAAAAAATTATTTATGAATTATTCGTCAAAATGCCGTCCTGTCGGACGGGAAGCTGATGAATATCTGAAAAGATTTCTTGCATATCTTGTTTACCGCCACTGTACCGAAGCTTTTGATGCTGAGGACTTTTGTATCAGGTTAGCCTTTTGCTTGTTCTGTGAGAGGCTTCTTGCTTCTTTGATATGCTCTGAAAAAGCAAAGACTTTACAAGAAATTGCAACATTGGCAAGTATTATTTCGGAAGAGATTGAATATTCTGACGAGAACATTATAGCGTTAATGGGTTAATAAATACGGACATTTTTACAATGTCCGTATTTATTATTGTGAGCCCGTATTTTTAATGTGCAGACAGGTAAGACTTTTATTTAATTGTAACCATTTTGTAATGACTTTTTTTTACGGTTGTAATACAATATAGTATATGTATTTTAATCAAAGGAGAAGGGCAAAAAGTGAGGCAAAGTAAATCAGAATATAAAATTTCTGAAAAATTTAAAAATTTAATATATGCCTTTTTCCGCTTTCCTGTAACAATACTGTATTTAACGGTATTTGTAATTCTTATGTGTGTAAGAGAAAACGTGCAGGGAAACGGATTGCAGGTTGTAAAAGCTTTGTCTATGACTTGCGTTGTGGGAGCTCTTTTAAATATGCTCTCTGTTGCAGTAAAGGAAAGATTTTGCCCTAAAAGGTATCATTCAACCATTACGTTTGTAGGACTGTTTATGCCTTTTCTGCTGTTTTTAAGTCTGTATCTGTTCTCCTTGAATGATTTGTGGCTTTTCAGAAGCTATGCCTTTGGATTGATTTTCTTTTTGGGCTTTATGCTTGTACCGTGCATAAAAAGTCAAGAGAATACCTTTGATAAAATGGCAATAATCATTATAAGACATTTGTATTCAAGCTTTTTTTCTACACTGATGATTTATCTTGGCGCTTACGTTGTTCTGTATGGCGTAAATTCTCTTTTTATTATTTCTTCCTTTGAAAAAATAAATGTCTATATATTATATATATGTATATATATTTTTGCGCTTTCCTTTTTAAGTAAGCTTCCGAAATATTCAAATCAAAATGAAATAGAAGCTTTTGAAATGTCCGAAAATATAAAAAAAATAGTTTCCTATATAGTTATTCCTGTTATTTTTATTTTTTCTGCGATTTTTGCAGGCTACTTTGTAAAAATATTTGTAACAGGCATCTGGCCGTCAAATCAGATAGTAAAAGCCGCTGTGGTATATAGCATTGCGGGTATTTGCGTGTATATGATTGCGGGAAATATAAGCTCGGAAATTTGTAAGCTTTTTAAAAAAATCTTTCCTATTATATGTATAGTGTTTAATATAATGTCGGCAATTGCTGTTCTAAAAAGAATATCGGTTTATGCAATAACATATAACCGTTATTTTGCTATGCTTATAATAGCTTTTTCTGTTGTCTGTTGCCTTGTGTATTTGATAAAATCAAAAATATATCTCGTTGCAACGGTTTCTTTGTTTTGCTTTTTCGTAGCCTTTTCCTGCTTGCCTATAGTAAACTTTTTTGACGTGTCCTGCTATTCGCAAATGCTCAGAGCAGAGAAAATTCTCCAAAGAAATTATATGCTTGAAAGCGGCGTGCTTAAAAGCGACGTCGAAATTCCTTCATATGATATGCAGGAGCTCTATAACAGCGTTGAGTATTTAACCTTAAAGGATAAAACAAAAATAGCTTATTGGCTGCCTGACGGTTTTGTGATGAGCGATTTCGAAAGATGCTTTGGCTATTCAGAAAATTCTCAGATAGAGGATAATGATTTTTATTACAGAAATTATATATTAAAGCCCGCCAATTATAATGTGTCGGGCTATGACCTGTGCATAAATGCGCAAACTGAATACCTTGAAACCGGTGTAGTTTCCTCTGCTGAATTCAAAGGCAACAGGGGCGAATATTACTACGAGCTTATAAGCGATAACAGTAACGGCTCCTTGTCACTGGTGCTTAAACGCAACGGTGCTCAGATAATGCAAAGCGATTTTAATGAAATGATATCCTACTTTAAAAATGAAGCTATAAAAGATATAAAAGACTCCGCTGTAAACGTAACGGAAATCCCTCTTCCTCTCGAAAAAATGTCCTGCGTTCTTTACGGCGGCGGCTCAAGACTTTATGTGGTGTTTACAGCGGTAACTGACAATCGTTCTATGGACATAGATTACAAATATCTCGACAGCTTAACGGTAGTTGCAAATGTCTATTTAGATGAATATTACAATGGAAGATAATAAAATTATCCAAAGTTTGTAATTTGTTCCAAATTAACAGTTGCCTTAGAAGGACAAAAAGTAATAATTTACAATAATTTAAAAAAAAACATATTTATTTTGGGTAATTTTTAATTAAATTTCTTTATAAAATGATTGACATAACATTTTATTTGTGTTAAAATTTAGATACTGATATCATTATGCCCTGCTTTTCCGTATAACCACGGGACACGCACGGTCGTGATTATAAATGTAGAAAAAGTCCTTTAGTTCCTAAAGGGCGAACACGAAATTGGAGGAAAGGCTATGAAAAAAAGAATGTTGGCGTTAGCAGTAGCGGTACTTATGATTGTTTCCGTTTTTGCTGCAATGCCCATTTCTGCTGCAAGTGCAAACCTTTCACTTTCTGTTGAATCAGTTGAAACTGAAGGCGGCAGATTGGTTACTGTGTATGCACAATCCGCAGAGGCTCTTCTTGCTGGTTACCACATTGAGCTTACCGATTCCGACGGTGCGTCAATCATCACTGAAGATGTAGTTGACCCTAACGGCGACGTAGAAACATACAAGGACGTAGTTCTTGCTAACGAAGTTGCAGGTCTTGCAACAAGCGTTGATGAGAACGGCGTTGTTTCTTTCGTATACGCTGGTTTCGTTGATAACGGTGAGAATATTGAAGAGATCGCTGATATTGATATTTCTTCAAAAACAGCTCTTTTCAGCTTCTATGTTGACGTAACAGCAGAAGAGGGAACAACAGGAATTGCTCCTGTAGTTGTTTCCAAGAGTGATATGGCATTCGCTGATGAATCCGGCTATGCTTTATTCACAACAGATGTTGCTGTTGAAACCTTTGATACTGTAGTTCCTTTTACAGGTCTTGAGTTCTCAGTAACAGGTGCTACTGCTGAATTAAACGCAGGCGACCTTTATGAAATCGTAATCAACCTTGCTAATTACGATGCTAATGCTCCTATCGTTGACGGATTTATGATTACTCTTGATGTTGATGCAAACTTTGCAATCAACGAAGTAGTAGACCCCGAAGGCGAAGTAGAAGCTTATCAGGACATCGTATTTGCTGATGCTCTTGCAGGCAAAGCAGCAGGTTACTACAATGCTGAAACAGGCAAACTCGTTATCCTCTTTGACGGTGTTGACGCAGCTGAAAATACTGCTGAAACTCTTGCAAAGGGCACAACTGAAATAGCTACAATTAAACTTGTTGCTAAAGAAGTTGCTGAAGAAACAGTTGTTGAAAACGTTGTTGCTATCAACGACGAAGGCACAACTTTCGTAGGTACAGATCTTGTTGCAATCGCTGCTACAGGTTCTGTTAATGCAGCTGCAACAATCGCTGCTCCTGCTCCTACAGGCTTAGAGTCTGTAAACGGCTTATATGCTATTGATAACGATAACTTCACAATCAAAGCTGTAAGACCTATGACAACAGTTGAGGACTTTATTGCTGAAGTTCCCGCTGCTGCAGATGCAATCTTTACAGATGTTTACGGTACAGATATTGCTGAAGCTGGTTCATACATAGGAACAGGTTCAACTGTTGAAGTTAACGGAAATGTATACTATGTAGTAGTATACGGTGACCTTGACGGTGACGGCGATGTTATTATGGGTGCAGACGATGCTTACGTAAATATGATTGCCGAAAACGCTTTGGATCCTGAATTAGGTATGGATTTTGATACATTCTATTCAGACCTTGGTCTTGACCCTGAAAATGAAGTGCTTTATAACTGCCTATTTGAAGCAATCGAGTTAGACTTAGACGGTGAAATTGTAATGGGCGCAGATGACGCTTATTTAAATATGGCTGCTGAGAACTTCTTGGATGCTGAATTAGGTTATGATTATGAAACCCTTTTAGTTGACCTTGGTATTCTTGATAGCTTAGGTTTAGCTTATTAATTTTTAAAAGGAGGATACTTTTATAATGAGAAAGATTATTTCCATTGTATTAGCAGTAAGTATGTTGTTTGCTTTAACAACTACTTTTGCTGTAGGTGTATCCGCTGCTGCTGGAGAAGTTACTTTGAGCTTTGAACTGTATGAAGTTACAGGTGACGGCGAAGTTTTAGTAACAGATATTAAAACTCTTGAAGCTGGCGATACAGTAAAACTTTATCAGAAATTGAGCGGATACAATGAAACAAATGCACCTACTAAGTTTGCACAGATTTGTACTTATATAGACTATAATCAGTCTGCTTTAGAAACAACTCTTTATACAAACAATATGTCAAATACAGGTATTGATGAGATTCCTGATTTCTATTGCTCTGATTATGCTACAACTAAAACATATTATAACATTAAGACAGCTGCTTCTGACTTACGTATAAAGAATATTTTTGCAACAGCATCAAACACTGCAAGATTTCCTTATGCTGAGGATGGCGCTAATTTAGGTTCTTTCACATTCACAGTAAAAGAAGGAATTGCTGATGTTGAAGAATTAACTTTCTCTTATGCAAGAGATGTTGAGTACACAGGTGCTCACATTTTGAAAGCAAAAGTTTTCACCGGTGTTTCCGATAACCAATTACGTGCTCAGGCTAACAATATAGCAGTTCCTGCTATTGAGTCTTTGACAATCACAGAGGCTGCTGAAGCTCCTGCTTTAGGTGCTGACGTTGCTTTAAAAGACAAGACAGATGCTGGTTACGTATATTCCGTAACTCTTAACAACACAACTGAAGGCGCAAGCTACAAGGCATACGCTAAGGATGCTGCTTATGGCTGGACATTAGTTAAGGCATTTGGCACAGAGACAACATTTGATATCGTTGTTGAGAATCCTTGCGATCCCTTCCAGATTGAAGTTCTTGCAGAAGATGCTGAAATCGGAACAGTTGAAGCTCCTACATACAACAAGACTCTTGCTGAATTAGGACAGATTTCACTTGGCGATATTCAAGTTGGTGCAACTAACCTTAACGAAACTGCATTGATTAAGGGTGATGTTATCGTTCCCGAAGGTAAGACAGCTGCTTACACAGTATACTTCTCTGACAGCTATGAGACTGTTACAGGTCAAGTTGCTGCTAACGGTAGCTTCACTGCTACTGCACATGCAACAAGAGCCGGCACATATGTTGCTGACATCACTGTTGCAGTTGTTGGTGAAGAAGATTACAACGTTGCAACAAAGAGAGTTAACTATACAATAGTTGACGTTGCTGCTGCTGAAAAAGCTTACTTTGACGGCACTGCATTAGGTCTTTCCGGAAATAAAGCCGGCGAAGAAATCACTCTTACAATTCCCGGAATTGTAAACGGTGACGGCACAACAACAATTTCAAGAGCTATTGGTGAATTTGGCGATGCTAAATACTCAACATCTACAGATGCTCTTGTATTTGCTAAACCCGGCGTATACAACGTATACACAGATATCAAAGATGCTAACGGCGCAATTGTTGATTCTGTTTACAGAAGAATCAGAATTATGAGAGCTGAAAACAACGTAGATATTACTGCTGTTACAGGCTTAGACGCTGCTGCAACTGTTGATACAACATACACAGCAACAATTGAAGCTGTAAATGCAACTGAATACTTGTTTGTTCGCCGTGAGGCTGACAAGTACGTAGTAGTTCAGAACTGGAGTGCTGACAATACTTGGGATTGGACTCCTGCTAGAAACGGTATCTATGAAATCTACTGCTATGCAAGAGCTGAAGGCGCTGGTGCTTTCGAAGTTCTTGAAATAGTAAAGGTTAACGTTGGTAACGTTTCCGCAACTGAGCCTACATTCGCTATCACAGGTGGCGTAGCTGGTGCTACATCCACAATCGCTGTTACAAATCCTGTAGAGGGTCTTGAGTACAGCTTCGAAATCTATGATAACTACAGCAACAAGAACATCAAGAGCGTATACTCAACAGCAACATCATTTGACTTTGTTGTTGATAAGGCTAGAACATATACAATCAACGTATATGCTAAGTCCGTTGGAAACAACGGTGCTTACGATGCTGTAGGCACAGGCACATATACATTTAAATGGTAAGAAATTACCTCTTTACACATTCAGAATAACTGAATAACCTCGGTTATTTGAATAAAATGTAATTAACATAAGGCTATGCAGAAATGCATAGCCTTATTTTTTGCGTTGTTGTACAACGCAGTGATATAAATCTCTGATGAGATTTATATCATATCGAGTTTGAGCTATGCTTAAACATATCGATTTTACGATAGTAAAAAATATCGAGCAGATGTTAGTCTGCATATAGGCAAAAAGCAAGCCTATCGCTTTTGTTACAACAAATTCAGTAATAATGATTGTAGTTTATGAAACACTTAGAAGCGTTTCAACGAACGATTTTATCGGCTTTACGCAAATAAAATTTCATTTTGCTCGATAGTCATTATAGTCAAAAAAAGAGGACAGAAAATGTAAAACATTATCTGTCCTTTAGAATAAGCATCATAAATTTCCTGAACTTTTTAGTTAAAGATTTTCGTCATTGGAAATAAAGTCAATCAGATTTTTGTGTATTACTCCATCACGTTTTTGCAAAAGAGAATCAAGGGTAATGACATACTTAGGATAGTTATCATGAATTATGCTGAAAGGTTTATATTCTCGTTCCTCGGTTTCCTGACTCATAATTGTCATAGCTACTTGAATATAGCGGTATTCATCGTTAATTCTTGTAATAAAATCGCACTCTAACTTTCCGATACGTCCCACGCTTATTTTATAATTTTTTGTACAAAGATAAGTATAAATTATATTTTCAAGTATCGGACCGTAATTTATTCTTGCATCTACGTTACGGGAAAAATAAATACCAAGATCAGCAAGATAATATTTTTGTTCGCCGCGAAGTGATTTTTTTGATTTAACATCAAAGCGAGGACATTTATAAATTATTTTTGCATTTTCAAGTATTTTTAAATAATTGTTTAGAGTTTCGCTACGGATTTTGATATGCTCCTGCTTGTCAAAGTATTCTGTTATACTTGAAAGACTTACAGTAGCACCGAAATTATTGATAATATAAGTCATAACCTTATCAAATACCGCAGGATTTCTGATTTTCCTATGCTTAATTACGTCTTTTTCAAGGATTTGCTCTATAACATCGGTAATATAGGTATCTTTATCGGCAGGGTTATCAAATTCAAGAGTTTTAGGAAAACCGCCAAAACGAAGATATTCGTTCAATTCTTCGAATTTGTTATCCTTAACGTCTTTTTTGAGAAATTTTTTCATTTCCAAAAACTCACGAAAGTTCAAAGTGAACATTTCAACTTCAATATATCGTCCCGTAAGCTTAGTAGAAAGCTCACCGCTGAGCAAATAGGAGTTTGAGCCTGTAATAAAGATAGAAAAGTTTCCATCTTCTCTGAAACCATTGACAACTTCCTCAAAGCCATCAACATTCTGAACTTCATCTATAAACAGATATTTAAAATCATCATCGGTAATAAGAGCTTCAATTGCTGCTTCTAAAGCATCAGGAGTTTTGATTTTTCTGTAACCTCGCTTATCAAGGTTTAAATATATAATATCCTTTTCGGCAACACCCTCTTTTTTTAGTTCTTCCATAACCGAAAGCAGAAAAAAAGATTTTCCGCAACGACGTATACCTGTAATAACTTTAATAAGATCACTATGGTAAAAACCGCGAATTTTTTCAATATAATATTGTCTTGTGTAAATTTTTTTATTCATCATCAATTCTCCTTTCTTATAAAAGTTGTTTCAAAATCGAAGATTTTGTGTCGAAACACAGATGTTTCGACTAACTATAATCATTATAATGATTATCGAATGTCGAGAAATTGACCCAATTTCTCGACAAAGCCGATGAAAATCGGCTCTATGTTGCAAAAAACATCTTAAAATGTTATTTTGCAACTTCGATATCATTTCAATGAATATGTTCAATTACCGTTGGTAATTGTTTGCGAATTCAAAATTCGCAGTCGAAATAAGGCTTTGCCCTATTTCGACATCCACATAGTCATTATAGCAGAATACTTAGTTAATGTCAAGTTAAGGCGGGTAAATTTAAATTATTATCAAATTCACCCTCGTTAAACGCTGTTTAACGACAAAAAACAACCGTTATTCAAAATCAGAATAACGGTTGTTTGGTTTTTAATTTTAAATTTATTCTTCGCTTTTTTCGGTGTTCATAAGCATTTCCTGATACTGAACCTTAGAAATTAAAACCTGACGGGGCTTTGCGCCTTCGTAGGGACCTACAATTCCTTTTTGCTCTAATTGGTCAACTATTCTTGCGGCTCTTGCATAGCCAAGCTTAAGCTTTCTTTGAAGCAATGAAACCGAAGCCATTCCCGCTTCCACTACAACCTCAATAGCAGCCGGAAGCATTTCGTCCTCGTCGGAAGCATTATCGTCAAGAACCTTCTTGTTTTTCTGCTCAGCCTCGGCAGCCTTTGTTTCAATATGCTCAATAATAGAATCGTCATATGTAACGTCTGCGCTTCCCGAAACAAAGTCGGTTACCGCTTCAACCTCTTTATCGCTTACAAAACAGCCCTGTATACGTGTGGGCTTGCTTTGTCCTACAGGACAGAAGAGCATATCTCCCCGGCCTAAAAGCTTTTCTGCGCCTGCCACATCAAGAATAATTCTTGAGTCAACCTGAGAAGAAACCTTAAAGGAAATTCTTGAAGGAACATTTGCTTTAATAGTTCCGGTAATAACGTCTGTCGACGGTCTCTGAGTAGCAATAACAAGGTGCATTCCCGCAGCTCTCGCCATCTGAGCAAGTCTGCAAATAGAGTCCTCAACCTCGTTGGGAGCCGCCATCATCAAATCTGCAAGCTCGTCTATAATAACTACAATATGCGGCATAGTTTCTAAATTCTCGTCAACCTTCGCATTTTCGTTGTAGCCTGTAATGTCACGTACATTTTGCTCAGCAAACTTTTTATAACGGTCAAGCATTTCAACGACAGCCCAGTTAAGTGCGCCTGCGGCTTTTTTAGGGTCTGTAACCACAGGGATAAGCAAATGAGGAATAGAGTTATAAATCTTAAGCTCAACAACCTTAGGGTCAATCATCAAAAGCTTTACCTGTTCGGGTGATGACTTATAAAGAAGAGAAATAATTATTGAGTTAATACAAACTGATTTACCTGAGCCTGTAGCACCTGCAACAAGAAGGTGAGGCATTTTTGAAAGGTCGGTTATAATATGGTTTCCTGTTATGTCTTTACCTAAGCAAACAGAAAGATTTGATTTTGCTTCTCTGAATTCACGGCTTGCTAAAATATCACGAATGAAAACAGAGCTTATATTATTATTTGGAATTTCAATACCTATAGCCGCTTTTCCCGGAATAGGAGCTTCAATTCTTACTCCCATAGCCGCAAGATTTAAAGCTATATCGTCAGCAAGATTTGCAATTTTACTTATTTTTACGCCTACACCGGGGGCAATTTCATAGCGGGTTACTGACGGACCTCTGCTTATATTTACTATGCTTGCATCAACACCGAAGCTTTTAAGAGTATCAATAAGCTTTTTGCCGTTTTGCTTAAGCTCGTCTGAAACATCTGCTGCAGGAGAAGCTCCTACGTCTTGCTTTAATAAGGTTATAGGAGGGAAGGTATAGCCCTCTGAGCTTTTCTTGGGAGCTTCCTTTTTCTCCTCCTCAATGTCAAACTCCTCAGTTTCCACAGGCTCTTTTTCTTCCTCTTTGGGAGGAATAACTGCTTCTGTTTCGGAAAGTTCTTGCTCATTCTCTATGCTTTCAGAGCCTTCGGAGAGAGTTTTCATTATATTATCAACCTGCTCATCGTCAATTTTTCTCGGCTCATCAACGGGAATATCAATAACAGGCTCTTTTTTCTTACTCTTGGGAGCTTTTTCTTCTTCCTCTTCTGAAACTATTTTTTCACCTACTGCCTTTGCAACATCTTTCATTTTAAAGGGAATGAAGAATTTGTAAATCTGCCTTGCGGTAATACCTGTCAAAAGCATAAAGGAAATAAGCAAAAGAAGAATAATTACAATTAACGAGCCAACAACGTCAAGTAAGGATCTCATACCAAGTCCCAAAGCGGAGCCTATAAGACCGCCTGAAATAATATTTGCAGTACCGTGAGAGAACATTTCGCCTATAACGTTGTTTATTCCCTGTGTTTCCGGCTTGAAATTCGAAATTATCAGCATAAGGGCAGAGAAATTAACAAGAAATACAATGCCCGACCAAAGCTTTATAGAAAATTCAAACTTAATGGCGCTTTTACTGTTTCTTATTGCAAGGAAAAACAAAAAGAAGGGTAAAAAATATGCCGCAGTACCTAAAAAGCCTTTAAAAAAGTTTGAAATAAAGCGTCCTGCAACACCTGTTATATCAAATAAAAAAGAAATTAACAAGAAAATTCCCACTACAAAAAGAACAACTGTAAGTATCTGATTTGCAAGAGGGGTACGCTCTTTACTTTGAACGTCCTTTTTCTTGGAAGCTGTTTTTTTCTTTGCCGCCATAATAAATTCATTTCCTTTCGGATTGTTTATTCTATCCTATTATATCATATATATAGCTCGTTTTCCAGTACTTTTTTTCTTGACAATTAATTAACAATATTATATTATATTTAGTATATGTATTACTAAGGAGGAAAAGCTCTTGGCAAAGAATATTGCACAAAAAATTATAGAGGCACATCTTGTCAGCGGAAAGGCTGTTGCAGGTGAGCCTATCGCATTAAAAATCGACCAGACTCTTACTCAGGACGCTACGGGAACTATGGCGTATCTGCAGTTTGAAGCTATGGGGGTTGACAGAGTAAAAACAGAAAAAAGCGTTGCTTATATCGACCATAATACTCTGCAAAGCGGTTTTATGAATGCTGACGACCATAAATATATTCAGACCGTATGTAAAAAACACGGTATTTATTATTCCCGTCCAGGTAACGGTATCTGCCATCAGGTACATCTTGAGCGTTTCGGCAAGCCCGGAAAAACTCTCGTAGGAAGCGACTCCCATACTCCCACAGGCGGCGGTATTGGTATGCTTGCTATGGGTGCAGGCGGTCTTGACGTTGCTGTTGCTATGGGCGGCGGCGCATATCATATCACTATGCCTAAGGTTGTTAAGGTTAACCTTACAGGCGCTCTTTCACCTTGGGTTTCTGCTAAAGACGTTATTTTAGCTGTACTTAAAAAGCTTACTGTAAAGGGCGGCGTAGGAAACGTTATTGAATATGCAGGCGAAGGCGTTAAAACCTTGTCTGTTCCCGAAAGAGCTACCATTACCAATATGGGCGCAGAGCTTGGCGCTACCACCTCTGTTTTCCCCAGTGATGAGGTTACAAGAGAATTCCTTAAGGCTCAGGGACGTGAAGAGGATTTCACTCCGATATTTGCAGACCCCGATGCTCAGTATGATAAGGAAATTGAAATAAATCTGTCTGAGCTTGCTCCTATGGCGGCTTGTCCTCACAGCCCCGACAATGTTAAGGACGTTACTGAAATAGGAAAGATAAAAATTGACCAGGTTTGTATCGGTTCCTGCACCAACTCATCTTATCTTGATTTGATGCGTGTTGCAACTATACTTAAGGGCAAAACAGTACATCCAGACGTTTCTTTAGTAATTGCTCCCGGCTCCCGTCAGGTGCTTAATATGCTTGCGCAAAACGGCGCTTTATCCGATATCTTAGCGGCAGGCGCAAGAGTTATTGAATGTGCTTGCGGTCCTTGTATAGGAATGGGACAGTCTCCTAAGAGCGCAGGTGTATCCTTGCGTACCTTTAACAGAAACTTTGAAGGCAGAAGCGGTACACAGGATGCAAGCGTATATCTTGTAAGCCCCGAAACAGCTGCTTATTCAGCATTGAGCGGTGTTCTTTCTGATGCAAGAGAGCTTGGGGACAAGGTTGAAATAAAGATGCCCGAAAAGTTTCTTATAAATGACAATATGATTGATGCTCCTGCAGAAAGCTCTGCTGAGGTTGAGGTTGTAAGAGGCCCCAACATAAAGCCCTTCCCCATAAACGAAGCTTTACCCGACACAATAAGCAAGAAGGCTTTGCTTGTAGTTGGCGATAATATAACAACAGACCATATTATGCCTGCAGGCGCAAGAATTTTGCCCTACCGTTCAAATATTCCCTTCCTTTCTCAGTTCTGCTTTGAAAAGTGCGATGAAAGCTTCTCAAAGCGTGCTCTTGAAGAGGGCGGCGGCTTTATAATAGGCGGTCAGAACTACGGACAGGGCTCTTCAAGAGAGCATGCGGCGCTTGTTCCTCTCTATCTGGGAATAAAGGCTGTAATTGCAAAATCCTTTGCAAGAATACATGCAGCTAACCTTATAAACTCGGGAATTATGCCCCTTGTTTTTGAAAATGAGGCAGATTACGATTCTATTTCCCTCAACGATGAGCTTGTTATTGATAAGCTTCATTCTCAGCTTGAAAACGGAAAAATTTCAATACTTAATAAAACAACAGGCAAAAGCTTTAATGTTACAATCGAGCTTTCTGAACGTCAGAAGGGTATGATTTTAGCAGGCGGTCTTTTGAATTACACTAAAAATAACGGTTAAAGGAAGTATTACAAATGGAAGCACAGATAAAAGCAGCAACAGAAAAATTTGAAGCGCTTATTCGTGAACAGTTAGCAAGAGTTGAGCGTATCAACAATTCTAAAGAGGTTACCGATTATGATAAGCTCGATAAAATAGTAATCGGTATTTGCGGCGGTGACGGTATCGGTCCCGTAATTACTCACGAGGCTCAGAGAGTTCTTGAGTTTTTACTTGCAGACGAGGTTAAAAGCGGAAAAGTTGAATTTAAGGTAATTGACGGTCTTACAATAGAAAACAGAGCAAAGGTTTTAAAAGCTATTCCCGACGATGTTCTTGAAGAGCTTAAGGCTTGCCATGTTATTCTTAAGGGCCCCACAACTACTCCCGAAGCAGGCGACGGCTGGCCCAACATTGAAAGCGCTAACGTTGCTATGCGTAAAGAGCTTGACCTTTTTGCCAACGTACGTCCTGTAAAAGTACCTGAAAAGGGTATTGACTGGACCTTCTTCAGAGAGAATACAGAGGGTGCTTATACCTTGGGCAGCAAGGGCGTAAACGTAACTGACGAGCTTGCTGTTGACTTTACTGTAGCTACAACTGAGGGTACAGAAAGAATTGCCCGTCTTGCATATGATTTCGCACGCAAGAACAATAAGGAAAAGGTTTCAATCATAACAAAGGCAAACGTAATTAAAACTACTGACGGAAAGTTCCTTAACCTTTGTAAAAAGGTGGGAGAGGAATATCCCGAAATAGTTACTGACAGCTGGTATATTGACATTACAACAGCTAAGCTTATTGACGAAAAGCGCCGCAAGGATTTCAAGGTATTTATTCTTCCTAATCTTTATGGTGATATTATAACAGACGAGGCTGCTGAATTCCAAGGCGGCGTAGGTACTGCAGGAAGCGGAAACATAGGTAAAAAATATGCTATGTTTGAGGCTATTCACGGCTCTGCACCCAGAATGGTAAAAGAGGGCAGAGATAAGTATGCAGACCCCTGCTCTATGCTCAGAGCAACTGTTATGCTTTTAAACCACATCGGCAGACAGTCTCTTGCTTCAAAGCTTGAAAAAGCTCTTGATATTTGTATGTTTGAAGAGAAGAAAATCGCTATAACAGGAAGAGATACAGGCTGTACCTGTAACGAATTCGGCGATTACGTAATGGAAACAATTACAAAACTTTAAAGAAAGGCACTTAATATGGAAAAAAGTGTTCCGATTGCCGTTATAAAACGAATGCCCCGTTATTTCAGATATTTGAGCGACCTTATGAAAAACAACGTCGAAAAGGTTTCAAGTCAGGAGCTTTCGAGACGTATGAATGTTACTGCTTCACAAATAAGGCAGGATTTCAACAGCTTCGGCGGTTTCGGACAACAGGGATACGGCTACAATGTCCGTTCCCTTTATAATGAAATCGGCTCGATTTTAGGCTACGATATGGGATATACTGCAATTATTATCGGAATGGGAAACTTAGGTAATGCAATAGCTCATAATATCAATTTTGAAAAACGAGGAGTTAAGATTACCGGTCTTTTTGATGTTTCAGATGCCGTGATTGGCAGTACCTATAAGGGCTTAGAGGTTATGCATACAGATAAGCTTGATAAGTTTTGTAAAGATAATAATCCCGATATTGCTATTCTTACACTTCCGAAATTGCAGACTCCGCCTATGTGTCAAAGGCTTGCGTCTTTAGGCGTAAAGGGCTTCTGGAATTTTTCCAATATGGAGCTTGAAAGCATTAAGGGAGTATCAATAGAAAATGTCCATTTGGGCGACAGTCTTATGAAGCTTTGCTTCGATATTAAAAATAATAATGGTTATAGTTAGTCAAAACAGTAACCAAAATTACTGTTTCGACACCAAATCAATGATTTGGAAGCAAATTTTCAAAGAAAATTTGACAATAACCATTGTAATGAGTGTCGTGTGAAATTAAATTTTATAGAATTTAATTTCACAAAGCCGATAAAATCGGCTTGTCGAAACGCTTTTTAGCGTTTCAACAAACTACAATCATTATTGATATTTTTTGTGTCAAGCTGTACTTAATTTGCATAGTATAAAGTGAAATTCGGTTTAAAAGCCGGATAATTATCAATTGGAGGACTTTATATTATGTGTAACAACAACGGATTATTTGGTAGAAACGGCGGCAACTGCTGCAGCTGGATTATAGCTGCTATAATCATCTGGTTAGTTTGGAGCTGCTGCGGCAACGACGATTGCGGCAACTGCTAAAATTAATTGATTGCTTTGCTGAGCTACATCGGCAATACAGGACAGAGATTTTTCTCTGTCCTGTTTTTTTTAACCAAAAATTCAGTATTGAATACAATAGCAAAGGGGGAATTTTTTGGAGCAGATAATAAGTGTTAAAAATATAAAAATGAAATATCAGTCGCCCGAAGGGGAAACAATGGCGATTGACGATGTATCCTTTGATGTAAATGACGGTGATTTTGTAAGCATTATCGGCCCCAGCGGTTGCGGAAAATCAACCCTGCTTTCTATAATTGCAAATTTATTGCCCTATGACAGCGGAGAAATATTGTTAAACGGAAAGCCTGTCAGCAGCAATAATGAGTCTATAGGATATATGCTTCAGAAGGACTGCCTTTTTGAATGGAGAACTATAAGAAAAAATGTGCTTTTAGGGCTTGAGATAAAAGGATTAAAAACCAAAGAAAACATTGAATATGCAGATGAGCTTCTAAATACCTACGGACTTTACGAGTTTAAAGATAAATATCCAAGACAGCTATCAGGCGGAATGAGACAGCGCTGTGCTCTTATCAGAACCTTGGTAACACGTCCGCGTCTTTTGCTTCTTGATGAAGCTTTTTCGGCGCTTGATTACCAGACACGTCTTTCAGTTGTAGATGATATATACGAAATTATAAAAAAAGAAAAGAAAACTGTTTTAATGGTAACTCACGATATTTCCGAAAGCATTTCGGTTTCCAACCGTATAATCGTGCTTACAAAGAGGCCTGCTTCAATTAAAAGTGTTCATTCCATAAGCTTTTCTCAGCAGGGGCTGTCGCCATTTAACAGACGTGAACAGCCGGAATTTCGTGAATATTTCAACAAAATTTGGAGTGATATAGATGTTCATATGTAAAGAAGACACTCAGATTTTATCTGAGGAAAGAAAACGATATTTAAAATCTGTAAGAAGAAAAAAGATAGCAGTTAACATTACAAAAATAATAATTTTAGTAGCTTTTTTTGCTGTATGGGAAATTGCAGGACAGCTTAAAATTATTGATACCTTTATAATGAGCAGTCCTTCAAGAATAGTAAAAACTCTGATAAATCTTTATAATCGCGGCGACTTGTTTTTGCATATCTGGACAACTACCTCAGAAACAATAATAGGCTTTTTGATAGGCACTGTGCTGGGTACTCTTATTGCAGTTTTGCTCTGGTGCTCTAAATTTCTTTGCGACGTATTAGAGCCGTATCTCGTTGTGCTTAATTCTTTGCCTAAAATAGCTTTAGGTCCTATATTTATCGTCTGGATAGGCGCAGGCTCTACCGCCATTATAGTTATAACGCTTACAATTTCAGTAATTGTAAGTGTGCTTGAAGTGCTAAACGGATTTTTGTCCACCAACGAGGAGCAGATACGGCTTGTGCAAACCTTCGGAGCAAACAAAATGCAGGTGCTAACAAAGGTTGTTCTTCCTTCAAACATTACAACTATTGTAAACTCTTTAAAAATAAACGTGGGTATGTCCTGGGTAGGTGTAATTGTAGGAGAGTTTCTCGTTTCAAAGGCGGGACTTGGATATCTTATTGTATACGGAAGTCAGGTCTTTCAGCTTGATTTGGTTATGGCAAGCGTTTTAATTCTTGCAGTTATTGCAACTCTTATGTATCAGAGCGTTTTACTTTTTGAAAAGGCTGTTTATAGAAAAATGTGATTTGATAGCTTTTTAGGGGCTGTAAAAAAGTGCAGAGCGCATAAAACAAGTAAATAAAATGATTATATACTATCATCTTCTGAAAGAGCAAAATTTAACAAAAAACATCTTTTTGCTGATTCTTTTAAGAAATATACGTTTTATGCTATCTGCCAATTTCGCCCTTGACGTACCTCTGTACGCCGTCGGGTAACCGCCGACAAGGCTTTGTCGGCGCGAAATTGACAGATTCTGCACCTTTTTTCCTATCCCCTAAAAATAAGCTGTAAAAAGCTTTCGTTTTTTACAGCTACTTAATATTTATTATTGAAAGGAATGTATTTATGAAAAAATTTATTTCTCTAGTGATTGTCTTGGGACTGATACTTACGCTCTTTGCAAGCTGTAAAACTCAGGACACAGATGAGCTTGTTAAAATATCCTTGAGTGAGGTTGCTCACTCGGTATTTTATGCGCCTCAATATGCGGCTATGGAGCTTGGCTTTTTTGAAGAAGAGGGCATTGAGTTAGAGCTTATAAACGGTCAGGGCGCTGATAAGGTTATGACCTCAGTTGTTTCGGGACAGGTGCAGATAGGACTTGCAGGCCCCGAAGCCTCTATTTATGTATACAACGAGGGCAGAGAGGACCACGCAGTTGTTTTTGCACAGCTTACTCAGCGTGACGGCGCTTTTTTAGTGGGCAGAACAAAGGAAGAAAATTTTGCTTGGGAAAATGTTAAGGGCAAATATATCATAGGCGGAAGAAAAGGCGGAGTGCCTGAGATGACACTGGAATACGTTCTTAATAAAAATGGAATTGTTCCAAACAAAGACGTTACTGTAGATACAAGCGTTCAGTTTGCCCTTATGGCAGGAGCTTTTACAGGCGGTACAGGGGACTATGTTGCACTTTTTGAGCCCACTGCATCAATGCTTGAAAAAGAGGGCAAGGGCTATGTTCTCTGCTCTATCGGAGAGCAAAGCGGAGAAATTCCCTATACGGCATATTTTGCTAATAAGAGCTATATTGAAGAAAACAGCGATATAATCGAAAAATTCACAAGAGCTATTTATAAGGGACAAAAATGGGTTGAGGAAAATGAAGCTTCCGAGATAGCAAAGGCAATAGTAAATCATTTCCCCGACACATCTCTTGAAATTCTCACAATGGTTGCTCAGCGCTATAAGGATATTGACGCTTGGAGCACAACTCCCGTAATGAAAAAAGAAGCCTTTGATTTGCTTCAGACAGTAATGGAGCAGGCAGGAGAGCTGTCAAAGAGAGCGCCTTTTGAAAATATCGTTGATAATTCCTTTGCTCAAAAAGCAGTTGACAATAAGTAAAAACGGCATTTGCCTATGAAAAAAGCACCGCTTAGTGCGGTGCTTTTTAGAGCTATTTGCTGTAAATTTTTTTGCCCTGTAAATAGGTTGACAAAATATTAAAGTTTTTATCGGTAATTACAAAATCTGCATCCTTGCCGATTTCAAGGCTTCCCTTTTTGCTGTCAATATTTATTGCTTTTGCGGGAATTATTGTAAGTGAGGGAATAATGTCCTTTGGCTCCATTTGAGTAAATTCAAGAGCATTTTTCAAAGCGTTTGACATTTTAAGAGCACTTCCTGCAAGATTGCCGCCTTGCTTGAGCGTTATTTTTTCGCCGCACTTCTGGATAGGTAAGCCTGCAAATAAGTAATCTCCGTCAGCACACCCTGCAGGAGAAACTGAATCGGTTACAAGGGCAAGCTGATTTTTCTTTGTTTTAAAGAGATATTTTATAAGGTCCTTGTGAATATGATATCCGTCGCAGATTATTTCAAGAGTAATATCCTCATTTATAAGACCTGCGCCAACTATTGAGGGGTTGCGGTGATTGAGGGGCTCAAGGCCGTTGAAAAAGTGGGTTATAACGCTTGCGCCTGCAGAAATTGCCTTACACGCTGTATCATAATCTGCGCAGGAATGACCTAAAGAGCAAACAACGTCACGGCTTTTTAGATATTCTATGCTTTCTATTGCATTATTTATTTCGGGGGCAATAGTAATCATTTTTATATTGTTATTTGAAATTTCTATAAGCTCGTCAAACTCGGCAATATCGGGCTTTCTTATATAGCTTTCGTTTTGAGCGCCTTTCTTTTGAGGGCTGATATAAGGACCTTCTATATTTATTCCCACTATGTTTGATTTACCTATATAGCTACTAATTCTTTTTATGCTGTCCTTTATTTTCTGATAATCCTCGGTATAGGTAGTGGCAAGCACGCTTGTTGTGCCGTTTGAGGCATAATATTTTATAAGCGTTTCAATAGCCTCAGGACAATCGGACATAAAATCCACATTCATAGCGCCGTGGGAATGAATGTCAACAAAACCGGGAAGAATATAGTTATTGTTAATATCAATGCAAGGACAATCAGAATTTTCAATATTTCCGATTTGTTTTATAACGCCCTTTTCAACCAGAATATCGCCGTCAAAAAAATCGCCGTTATAAAATATTTTTGCATTTTTAAAAAGTATCATTTAAAATCACTTCTCTCTGTTTCTTTTTGCCCAGCCTTCTTTTATAGTCTGACGGGAACGGGCAATTGCAAGAGAGTCCTTAGGAACAGTATCGGTGATTGTAGAGCCTGCGGCAATATAGGAGTCGCTTTCTACTGTAACAGGGGCAATAAGATTTGTATTACAGCCGATAAATACGTTATCTCCAATGGTGGTACGGAATTTGTTTTTACCGTCATAATTGCTTGTAACTGTTCCGCAACCGAAATTACAGTGGCTTCCCACATCGCTGTCGCCTATATAGGTTAAATGAGCAACGGAGGTTTTTTCGTCAATAGTTGAATTTTTAACCTCAACAAAATCGCCGATTTTTACACGCTTGCCTATATGGGAATTGGGACGAAGCTGAGAAAAGGGACCGATGCTTGCTTCATCGTCAATAGTGCTTTTATCGGTAAAGGAAGCTTTAAAGGTAACAGTATCTCCTATATGAGTATCGCAGACATAGGAGTTAGGACCTATAACACAGTTTTCACCGATTTTGCTTTCACCCATAATAATAGTGCCGGGTAAAATAACAGTACCTTTTCCGATAGGTATTGTTTTTTCAATAATAATTCCGTCTGAGCAAGGAATTTTAACTCCGCTTTTGCGAAGCTTTTCTATAATTTCAAGACGCTGAGCATCATTTTCAATATCAAACATTTTAAAATCTCCGTTTCATATTTTTAATATAGTTATATAATACCATTCTTTACAGACAAATGTCAAGAATACCAAAGGAAAGGAAATAAAAATGATATCTTTAAAAAACATTAAGAAAAGCTATAATTTAGGTTCGGAAAGAGTTGATGCGCTGGCAGGAGTTTCTTTTGAGCTTAAAAATGGGGAAATGGCGGCAATTGTAGGAGCTTCGGGAAGCGGAAAAAGTACGCTTATGAATATTATAGGCTGTCTTGACAGCTCCGACAGCGGAGAATATTTTTTGAACGGATATGACATTTCAAAAACAAGCGAAGCTCAAAAGGCAAGGATAAGAAGTAATGAAATAGGCTTTGTTTTTCAAAGCTTTAATCTTTTAGAGCATCTGACGGCGGTAGAAAACGTTGAATTGCCTATGATATATGCGGGAATAAGCGCAGCTCAAAGACGAAGCAGAGCAATAGAGCTTTTAAAAAAAGTAGGTCTTGAAAACAGAATAAACCACCGTCCCAATCAGCTTTCAGGAGGACAGCAGCAAAGGGTATCAATAGCAAGGGCTTTATCCAACAATCCCAATATAATTCTGGCAGACGAGCCCACAGGCGCTCTTGACTCAAAAAGCGGCGCCGAAATTATAGATATACTTTCCTTTCTCAACCAAAAAGGAAAAACCGTTATAATTATAACTCACGATATGAAAGTGGCATCAAATGCAAAAAAGATATTTACAATGGCAGACGGAAAAATAATGGCTGAAAAAATTTGACTTATAGATAGATAAAGTATATAATGGTTACAGTTAGTCGAAACAGTAATTAAAAATACTGTTTCGACAAACAACAATCATTATAATAATATAAATAATTATATTTAAAATCAAGCCGGTGATGTAATGTCAAATAAAAAAATCTGGATAATTACAATATTTATGATTGTTATAGGAGCGCTTTTTATTGCAGTCGCTCCTGCATTTCCGCCCTTTATAATTGCGGCTTTTCTTGCTTTTATTTTAAATCCTGCCGTAAAATATTTCGAGAAAATTCTCAAGGTTAAAAAGTGGCTTGCCATACTTATTGTATTTGTTTTGCTGATTGGAGTTTTAACTCTGTCGGTGGTTTTGCTTGTTCCTATTATAAGCACTGAAATAAACGCTTTTTTAGACAGTGTTCCCGAGCTTACCCAAAGAGCAACCGTTTTTGCAACAGACGTTAAGACCTTTCTTGCAGAGAAAAATGTTCCTGATTATATTGTCAATGCAATTGACGGTATTTCCGTTACACTTTTGGACGAGGTTGCGAAATTCTTAACTAAGCTTTTAGGCTTGCTTATGGGCTGGATATCTCAGATTTTTGATATCATAGTAATAGGTGTCAGCCTTGTTTATTTCCTGGCAGACGGAGAAAAAATAATTACACGCATTTTCAACCGTATTCCGCAAAAATATTCCGATATAGGAAGAAAGTTTTTCTACGATGCAATTAACAGAATGAAGGCATATTTAAAAACTCAGGTTATTATTTCGTTGCTTACAGGCTTGATTATCGGAATAGCCTTGGCAATATTAGGCGTTAAGTATGTTTTGATTTTAGCCTTGCTGACCTTTGTTTTGAATTTCATCCCCTATTTTGGTTCCATTATTGCGGGAGTTATTTCCGCCTTGGTGCCGCTTCTTACTGGACAGGGCTGGATTCTTGCTTTGATTACTGCTCTTACCTGTCTTATAATTCAGCAGTTTACAGGAAATATTTTAACTCCTAAGCTTCAGGCAAAAAGCAGCGGACTTCACCCAATTACCGTTCTTTTCTCGGTTATAGCCTGCAATTTGCTTTTCGGTACGGTGGGGATGTTTTTTGCAGTGCCCATAGCAGGCGTTGTAAAGGTTGTTCTTACTGACAGTATGGAGATTATAGGAAAGATAGAATAATTAAGGATGTTATAATATGAAAAAGATATTTGTTTTGCTTGTTGCGGTTTTAATACTGTTTTGCTCCTGCTCTCAAAGCATTCCCGCAGATGTGGATTTGGGAAATGAAAATGTAAGCACTGAGCCTCAAAAGCCCGAAATCCCTAAGGACACTGAAATTAAAATAAGCTTCTACGGAGATTTGCTTATTCACGATACTGTTTTTAAGGCTGCAAAGCAGGCAGACGGAAGTTATAATTTTGAAAATCAGTTTTCATCAATAGGCCCTTACTTAAAAAGAAGCGATGCAGTAGTGGGTAATCTTGAAACTACCTTTGCAGGCGCGGACAGAGGATATACAGGATATCCTTGCTTTAACGCTCCTGAGGATATGAGATTTTATATGAGAGATACCTTGGGCACAACCTTAATTGCAAGTGCAAACAATCACTGTCTTGACAGAGGTTATTCAGGACTTGTAAAAACTATAGAGTATCTTGACGATGCAGGTATTGCCCATACGGGTACATATGTAACCGAGGAGGAAAGCCTTAAGACTACGATAATAGACATAAAGGGAATAAAGGTAGGCTTTGTAAACTATACCTACGGAACAAACGGAATAAATCCACCCTCTGACAAAAAGTTTTGTGTTAATTATATAGACGAAGAAAAAATTAAAAATGATGCTCAGAAAACAAGAGAAGAGGGCGCAGAGTATATTATCTGTGTAATCCATTGGGGCAACGAATATCAGAGAGAGCCTTCAAGCACTCAGAAGAAGCTTGCAAAATGGATATTTGAAAACACAGAGGTAGACACTATTGTAGGACATCATCCCCACGTTGTTCAGCCTATTGAAGAAATTGTTTATGAGAAAGATTCTCAGGAAAAAACGGGCATTGTTGCCTATAGCTTAGGTAACTTTACCTCAGACCAGACAAAAGTTGATACTGACTGGGGTCTTGTAGTAACTATCGGAATTAAAAAGAACGGTGTTACAGGTAAAATTTCAATGAATAATTACAGCTATTTCCCAAGCTATACAGATAAAAGTCCGAGAACACCGTATCATTTCAGAATATTAAATGTTTTCGAAGGAATAGATATGTACGAAAACAGGGGCGATAAATATATAAATGCTACAGAATATAACAGGCTTAAAGAAATACGTGACGAAAGTCCCGATGTTTCAAGAACTGCTTTTGTAAAGCTTGATACTGAGTTTTTTAATGCTCAATAAACGAGGAATATAATGGAAACAAAAAAAATAATCAATATCAATGTTTCAAATGTTGATATAGAGCAGGCGACAGAAGAAATTTTTTCTCTATGTGATGCACCTGAAGCGTCATATGTAGTTACACCCAATGCCGAAATTGCCCAAAGAGCATATGAAGATAAAGAGTTTGAAGAGATTATAAATAATGCTTCCGTTGTAATTCCCGACGGTATAGGAGTTATAATTGCTTCAAAAATAGTAAAGAATAAGCTTAAGGGAAAATTGGCAGGAGTAGAGCTTGCGGCTGAACTTTTAAGAAAAGCGGGAAGCAGAAAATTCGTATTTTTCGGCGCCGGTGAAGGTGTAGCTGAGCTTGCGGCTCAAAAGGTCAGAGAAAAATATCCCGATATTCAGATAATAAAAACCATTAACGGCTACTTTGAAAATGATGAAGAAAAAATAAAAGAATTGGCACAGCTTGATGCGGATATTATTTTTGTTTGCCTCGGTGCTCCTAAACAGGAGTATTTTATGGCAAAGGCTGTTTCCTCTTTAAAAAGAGGGGTTATGATAGGTCTTGGAGGGACTCTTGACGTTCTTGCAGGAACGGTTAAAAGGTCTCCGAAAATTTTTGTAAAGCTTAATATCGAATGGCTTTACAGAATAACAATGCAGCCTAAAAGACTTATTCGTGCAGGAAAGCTCCCAAAATATATATTAACTGCATTAAAATACAGATTTTTAAAAAAATAACGGCAAAAGTTGCGAAAGGAAAGTGTGAAAAATGTCACAAAAGGTAATATTGCTTGCATATACTCCCGAGCCCGAAAAAACAGTTGCATCAGCGGCAAAGCTTTGCTATTCATCATCGGGAATAGTGGAATTAAAAAACGGACTTGATGATGAGGCTACTGCAAAATTTGTAAAAATGCTCTCATCCTTGGGACACGACAGTCCCACAGAACACGCTTCCTTTACCTTCGGAATAGAGGGAGTTTCCCGTTCTCTTTTAGCGCAGATAACAAGACACAGGATTGCTTCCTTCAGCGTTAAGAGTCAGAGATATGTTACAGAGGGCTGTTTTGAATATGTAATCCCTCCTGAAATAGAAAAAATCCCCGAGGCAAAAGAGGAATATATAAAAGCTATGGAAGCTGACCAGGCGCATTATGACAGTCTTACAAAGGTTCTTTATGAAAAGCATTATAAAGATTTTATTGCTAAAGGCTTAAGTGAAAAAGAGGCTTCCTCAAAGGCTGAAAAGATGGCAATAGAGGATGCAAGATACGTGCTTCCTAACGCCTGCGAAACTAAAATGATACTTACTATGAATACCCGTTCTCTTAAAAACTTTTTTGCTCACCGTTGCTGTAACAGAGCACAGTGGGAAATAAGAGAGCTTGCTGAAAAAATGCTTATGCTTGTCAGAGAGGTTTCCCCTTCTCTTTTTGCGACAAGCGGACCTGCATGCGTATCGGGAAAATGTCCCGAAGGAAAAATGACCTGCGGTCAAATGGAATTTATGAGAAATAAATATTTAGGTAAATAGGTGAAGTTTAAAATTTATGCTTTCTTTTAAAAGATTAGCTTTAGAAGATGCTCCCATAATAAGAGCTTTTTTTGAAAAATATCCCTCAAAGCAGTGTGATAACACAGTAGGCGCTTCTCTTATGTGGAGAGATTATTTTAAAACAAGCTATGCAATATATGAAAATACAATTATTTTTAAAACAGAGTATTCTGAAAATAAGACAGCCTTTACTGTGCCTGTAGGAGAGAACAGAGAACAGGCATTAGAGCAGATACAGAGATTTTGCGAAGATAATAATATTCCTGTTGTTTTTTTCTCTGTAACTCTGGAGGACTTGGAATTTCTTAAAGGCTTTTTTAAAAATTGCAAAGAAACTTTGAATCGGGAATGGAGCGACTATATATACAATATGTCAGACCTTTCCACCTTTAAGGGAAAGAAGTTCAACGGTCAAAGAAACCATATCAATAAATTCAAAAGTCTTCATCCCGATTATTCCTTCGTTGAAATAACAAAGGATAATCTTAACGATATAAAAGAATTTTTTAAGAAATTTACTGATTTAAGAGAGATGAACGGCACCGAAACAGAGGAGAGCCAAAAGGTCTTAGAGGTGCTTGACAATTTTGAAATCTACAAATTAACAGGCTACGCTTTAAAGGTAGGAGAAAATATAGTTGCTTTTTCTATGGGTGAGGTAATAGGGGACGTTTTGTTTGTCCATATTGAAAAGGCAGATATTTCTTACAGAGGCGCATATCAAATGACGGTCAAGGAATTTGCAAGCCGTTTTGAAAACATGGCTACGCTTATTAACCGTGAAGATGATTCGGGAGATATGGGGCTAAGAACGTCCAAGCTGTCATATCAGCCCTGTGAAATTTTAGATAAATACACAGTGGAAATTCTGTAGGATGAGCGAAAATCCACAAAGCAAAAAAAGAAGCCACCCCGCCGGGATGACCTCTTTTTTTGAAAGTAAAACCATTATAGTATATACAAATTACAAATGTCAACAAAAAAACAACTGAATGTTAAAATTTTGTTAATTTGCATATATTAACGGTCCAAAAAATGTGCTAAAAAACGAAAAAAGGTGAAAAAAATGAACCTTATTGAAAAAACGCTTGGAAAAGAATACAAATACAAGGGCAGAATAATAAACTTAAGAGTAGACGATATAGAGCTTCCCGATAAGCAAAAAGCGACGAGGGAAGTAATTGAGCATAACGGCGGTGTAAGCGTTGTAGCTGTAACTGAGAACAATGAAATTCTTCTTGTAAAGCAGTACAGATATCCTTACAGCGAAGTGATAACAGAAATCCCCGCAGGTAAGCTCAACAAAGGAGAGGACCTTCTTGAGTGCGCAAAGCGTGAGCTTGCGGAGGAAACGGGAGCAACAGCAAAAGAGTGGGAATTTTTAGGTGAAGTTTATCCCACTCCTGCTTACTGTGAAGAAATATTATATATTTATATGGCACAGGATTTATCCTTCGGAGAGCAAAATTTAGATGAAGATGAATTTTTAGAGGTTATGAGACTTCCTATAAGTGAGGCAAAAAGAAAGGCTCTTTCGGGAGAATTTAAAGATGCAAAAACAATAGTGGGTATTTTGCGTGCCTGCGACAGACTAAATCAATTTTAGAATAAGCATAAGAACAACGCCGGGAAGCCCGAGAGTAAGGGTAAAGGCTAATGTCAAAAGGTTTATTCCTATCCCTACACCTGTGAAAATAGAGGATAAATTTACAGCTAAAAGGCCTATCAGACCGTAAAAGGCACTTTTGATTACAGATGGCTTTTTAATTATCAAGTATGTAATGCCGCCAACGGCAAGCAGACAGGCGGCGACAATAATGGCAGTTTTCAATATTCTCACTCCGTTATTTTAAATTTTATGCGCTGGCATCGGTTTTTGCGCATTTGAGAAGATAGCGATAGCGTGCATTGAGTGAATTGATTTCAAAGATACACGCTTCTGCAAGGTCGGAATCGTAAGCTTCAGAAAAACGGTTTTTGGCAGAATCGAGCATTATTTTGAGTTCTTCAAGCTCTTTTTTAATGTCTTGTTTCTTTTCTTTTTTGTTGTCATTTAAAAAATCGGAAAAAGAAAAATTCATTCTAAGCACCTCAGTATTAAATATACTGATATTATTTGGCAAATATTCTTTTTTTATACTTTAAGGAGGGTATATTTTATGCAGATAATCAATGCAAAAATATTTACAATGGTTGGCGGAGAATTTATCGAAAACGGCTTTGTCAGCATAAATGACGG
Organism: Oscillospiraceae bacterium; assembly: GCA_015067255.1. Taxonomy (NCBI): domain Bacteria; kingdom Bacillati; phylum Bacillota; class Clostridia; order Eubacteriales; family Oscillospiraceae; species Oscillospiraceae bacterium. The sequence goes on along the minus strand of SVMS01000017.1, from coordinate 16,683 downwards.
CATAATTACCGCAGTGGGAGATATGTCGGAGTTTGAAGATAATTTTGACGATAAGCTTGATGCAGCGGGGAAAATACTTGTTCCCGGATTTATAGATGCGCATACTCACGTGGGTATGTGGGAGGACTCTTTAGGCTTTGAAGGAGATGACGGAAACGAGGATACCGACCCTTCAACCCCTCATCTCAGAGCAATTGATGCAGTAAATCCCTTTGACCGTTGCTTTGACGATGCGTTGAGAGCAGGAATTACCACTGTTTTGATATGTCCGGGAAGCGCAAATCCCATAGGCGGACAGGGTGTTTTAATGAAAACCTACGGAACAACCACCGAATCAAGACTTGTAAATGAAGCATCTGTTATGAAAATGGCATTGGGAGAAAATCCTAAAAGCACCTATCATTCCAAAAATCAGACTCCCGTTACAAGAATGGCAACGGCGGCAATAATAAGAGAACAGCTTTCAAAGGCTATGCGCTATAAAAAGGATTTAGAAACGGGAATAAATGACGAGGATTGTGACGAGCCCGAGCTTGATATTAAGTGCGAAGCTTTACTGCCCGTGCTTGACGGGGATATGAAGCTTCATATTCACGCTCACCGTGCCGACGATATTATGACAGCCTTGAGAATTTGCAAGGAGTTTTCTTTAGAGCCTGTAATAGTACACGTAACTGACGGAGAAATAATTAAAAATGAGCTGAAAAATGCCAATGTTGCAGCTCTTTGCGGTCCTGTACTGTGCGACCGTTCAAAGCCTGAGCTTAAAAATCTTTCCCCGAGAACAGCGGCAGTTCTTTCTGAAAATGATGTTTTGACAGCTATTATTACAGACCACCCCGTAATTCCTATTGAGTATTTGCCTATATGTGCCGCTCTTTGCGTTAAAAACGGAATGGATTATATGAAGGCTTTAGAGGCAATAACAATAAATCCTGCCAAAATATTAGGTATTGATAAAAATGTCGGCTCTGTGGAAGTGGGAAAAAGCGCCGATATAGCAATATTTGACGGCGATCCGTTAAATATAATGAGCAAATGCGAATACGTATTTGTAAACGGCGAAATGACCGTATTTGCATAATATAGTGCAAGGGTATTAAAAAATATCCTTGCATTTTTTTACAATTTCGGGAACTTTTTTTGTTTTTAAAGGTCTAATGTAGTAAAAGACATAAAAAGGTGGTTAAAAAATGAAAAAGACAAGAAAAATTTTCGCAATCCTTATTTGTGCTATAGCTGTGCTTTTGTGCGCCTGTTCAAAGCAGAGTAATTCTTTTGAGTTATTTGACGCAGGAGATGAAACTATTATCGCCACTGACGGAGAAGCTACCGATGAGAGCTATGAATATACAGAGGACATAGCTACAGAGGATTTTGCCGCAGATACAAAAGAGGTAATCGGAGAAAACGGTAATTCTTCTCAAGGACAAAGTGAAATTACAGCAGGAACTTTAACTGCGGGACAATGGAACGACAATCTGAACTTTGACTTTTTTAAAGCCCTGCTTCAAAAAGAAGAATGGAATAAAATGATGACTCAGTGGAACATAAATCCCACCCTTCGTTATGCTGTTGATACGGGAGTAAAAAATGCAAAGGTTGTGCTGTACGACGAGCAGGGGAGCGCAATATGGAAAGCTGTTACAGATGCTAAGGGGAAAGCCTATCTTTTTTATGATGTTTTTTCAAAAAGTAATACTAAGCCTCAAAAAATAATTGCCTATTCTTCAGATGAAAGCGTAAGCTATACAATAAACGGCAACGAAGAAAACAATGAAATAAAGCTTGATTTAAAAGCTCAAAATGAAAAGACAAAAAAGCTTGACCTTATGCTGACAATCGACACCACAGGCTCTATGGGAGATGAGCTTGAATACCTCAAAAAAGAGCTTCAAAGCGTTGTTTCTGCTGTTGCAAGTCAAAACAGCGAGCTTCAAATAAGATTAAGCGTTAACTTTTACAGAGACACTCAGGATATATATGTAGTAAGAGCCTTTCCTTTTACAGAGGATATAAACAAAGCTGTTAAAAACCTAAATGCGCAATTCAGCGGTGGCGGCGGAGATACTCCCGAGGCTGTTGACGAAGCCTTGGCGGACAGCATATTCGGACACGAATGGGAAAAAGAGTCTGTAAAAATTATGTTTTTAGTGCTTGATGCTCCTGCCCATTATGAAAGAAAAGAGGTCAGAGAAAGCCTTGCTAAAAGCATTAAAGAGGCTTCAAGTATGGGGATAAGAATAATCCCCATAGCTTCCAGCGGAGTTGATGAAAATACCGAATTTTCTTTGAGATGCCTTAGCACGCTGACAGGCGGTACCTATACCTTTTTGACAAATCACAGCGGAATAGGAAATGACCACTTGGAGCCTACAATAGGTCAATACAATGTTGAAAAACTTAATGAACTTATGACAAAAATAATAAACGAATATTGTGCATAAAGCCGAAATTTTTTTCGAATTTTTTTGATGCCGTTAAAGCTCTCAACAAGCTTTAACGGCATTTTTGGAATATATACGCATTTCCGAACGTTGTATATACTATATATAGTGTTTTAGATAGTAAAAAAATGTCTAAAATTGTAAAACTTTAAAATAGAAAAAACACTTGATTTTTTCTTGTTTAGTGGTATAATAATAACAAATGGTGGTGAATTAGCCCATTTTGTGAAACAAAGTGGTAAATCGACCGATTTTTGAAAGGGGGAATAACTGCATATGTCATTTATGGGAAAGTATTTTCATACCCTTGATGCCAAGGGCAGAGTAATTATTCCCGCTAAGTATCGTGAAGAGCTGGGAGAGGGCTTTGTAGTAACAAAGGGCTCGGGAAGATATCTTGATATTTATCCTGCTTCTCAGTGGGCAATTCTCAAAGAAAAGATAGATTTGATAAGCGGAACCAAGGGTAAGGAGCTTCGCCGTCATTTTTATTCAAATGCCATAGACGGTGAGTATGACAAGCAGGGCAGAATAATTATTCCTCAGGATTTGAGAGAGTATGCAATGCTTGATAAAGAGATAGTAATTGCAGGTGTTTCCAAGAACTGTGAAATCTGGGACAAAAACTCCTGGAATGAGCATTACGGAAATGATATACAGGTAAATATTGAAGCCCTTATAGACGATAACGATTTGGATATATGATAGATTTTGTACATATTCCGGTGCTTGCGAATGAATGTATTGAAGCGCTGAACATAAAGGAAAACGGAATATATGTTGACTGTACTATGGGCGGAGCAGGGCACAGCAGTCTTATTGCACAAAGGCTGAAAAGCGGAAGGCTTATAGCCATTGACCAGGACGACGATGCCATAAAGGCAGGCAAAGAAAGACTGAGCAAGTTTTCCGACAGAGTAACAGTTGTAAAAAGCAATTTTTCACGTCTTCGGGGAATTCTTGATGAGCTTCAGATAGACAAGGTTGACGGAGTGCTTATGGATTTAGGCGTTTCCTCCTTTCAGCTTGACAGTGAAGAAAGAGGCTTTTCTTATAATTCAGAGGCAAGACTTGATATGCGAATGGACAGGCAGCAGTCCTTTGATGCATACGAGCTTGTAAATACATATTCATATGAGGATTTAAAGAGAATACTTTTCACCTATGGGGAAGAAAAGAATTCTGCTAAAATCGCTTCGAAGATTGTTAGTGTTAGACAAAAGGCGCCCATAGTGACGACGGCAGACCTTTCCGCCATAATTAAGAGCGCCTTTCCTCCATCTTCAAGATGGGAAAACAAGCACCCTGCAAAACGAAGCTTTCAGGCAATCCGAATGGAAGTAAATTTAGAAACAAAGGTATTGGAAGAGGTTTTATCACAGCTTACAGATTGCGTAGCAAAGGACGGAAGAATAGCGGTGATAACCTTTCATTCTTTAGAGGACAGACTTGTTAAAACAGCTTTTACCTCTTTGGCAACGGGTTGTATATGTCCAAAAGAGTTTCCTGTATGCGTTTGCGGCAACAAGCCCAAGGTAAAGCTTATAACAAAAAAACCTATAACGGCAACACAGCAAGAGCTTGAAAATAACAGAAGAGCGCACAGCGCAAAACTGAGGGTAGCGCAAATATTATAGAAATTGAAATTTTGAAAAGAACGGAAGTGAGAAAATGAGCAGTATTACAAGGGAAACTCAGGTTGTTCCCAAGAAGAAAAAGAAAAAATTTGTAAGTGCATACACTGTTGTATTTACACTGCTTATTGTCGCACTTTTGGGAATAAAGGTATACGGAGATGCTCAGCTCAATGAGCTTACCTTAAAGGCATCAAGCTTAAAAAATGAATTGAGCGAGCTTCAGAATGAAAAGAAGCGTCTTAATATTTCATTAGAAAAAAGAACCGATTTATCCACAATAGAATTAAGGGCTCAGACAGAATTAGGGCTTATTAAAATCGACAAAAATCAAATAGAATACATAAGTATTCCGTCGGAGGATAAAGTCGAATATATAGAGGATGTGTCGAGTGGTATATTTGACGAAGCTTTAAGACAATTTTCGATTTTTTTGGAATTTTTAAGCTAAAGATAAATATAATTTATATGTAATGCAGAATGCAAATGAGTTGAGCAGAATTGCCCTAAAAACAAAGGAAATCTAAAATCGGCAATATAGCTGCAAAAGTTGTGTTCTGCATTTTGACATTAAATGAGGAGAGTGACAGGATGGCTAAAGGTGCTACAAAACCTATGTATAAAAGAATAATTGCGTTGGCACTCGTTATAATTATCGGCGGTTTTTCCGTGCTTCTTGTCAATCTTTTTAAATTGCAGATTTTGAATTATGAATATTATCAGAAAAAGGCAATTGACCAACAGACAAGGGATATAAGCATAGCGGCGCAAAGAGGAACTATATACGACAGAAACGGAAAAATTCTTGCCGCTTCCGCAACTGCATATCTTGTATACGTAGCTCCTGCTTCTATAAAAAACGATACACAAAAGCAGGCTATAATATCGGGACTTCCTGAAATATTGGGAACTACTCCGGAAGAGGTTTCGGAATATCGTGAGAAAATTATAAAAATATGCGAAAAGAAAACCTTTTACGAGGTAGTTGAAAGAAGAGTTGAGCAGGAGGTTTCCGATAAGGTTCTTGACTTTATAAAAGAAAATAAGCTAACTCTTTGTGTAAATATCGCAGAGGACCCCAAAAGATATTATCCCTTTGGAAATTTTGCATCTCACGTAATAGGCTTTACAGGCTCAGATAATCAAGGTCTTGCAGGTGTTGAACAATATTTTGATTCTTATCTTTCAGGCGTTCCCGGAAGAATAATAACAGCGACAAATGCAAAGGGAAGCGAGCTTGACTACGACAATCAGATGTATATTGAGCCTCAGAACGGCGACAGCATAGTGTTGACTATTGATGAGGTTATTCAGCATTTTCTTGAAAAAACATTGGAACAGGCGGTAGAGGATTATAACGTTGAGGAACGTGGCGCCGGAATAATTATGAATGTAAAAACCGGTGAAATTTTAGCTATGTCGGTAAAACCCGATTTTGACCTCAATGAGCCTTTTACAATAACCGACGAAAAGGTTTTGTCAGCTCTTTCTGAGCTTAGCGAAGAAGAGTATAAAACAGCAAGAAGCAAAGCGCTTAATGCTATGTGGAGAAACAAAGCAATAAGTGACCAGTATATGCCCGGCTCTGTTTACAAAACCATAACCGCAGCAATAGCCTTAGAAGAAGACGTTACTACTTTTAACGATAGCTTCTACTGTACCGGAGGAATAAAGGTAGAGGGCTGGGGAAGGTCAATAGGCTGTGATAAGAGAACAGGACACGGACACGAAAACTTTGTTCAGGGCTTTTACAATTCCTGTAACCCCGTGTTTATTACAGTAGGCTTGCGTGTAGGCGTTGCTAAAACATATAATTACGCTTCTGCTTTTGGATTTTTCTCTAAAACGGGCATACAGCTTCCAGGTGAAGCTGCAAGAGCATCTTATGTTCAGCTCAATGAGATGACTAATGTCGATTTGGCGGTTTATTCCTTTGGACAGAACTTTAAAATAACTCCTCTGCAAATGATAACAGCAGTTGCCGCTTCGGTAAACGGAGGTTATTTGCTTGAGCCTAATATAGTAAAAGAAATTGTAGACGAAAACGGAAATGTAGTGGAAAGCTTCTCCAAAAAGGTAGTTCGTCAAGTTATTTCAGAGGAAACATCGACACAGGTAAGAACTCTTTTAGAGTCTGTTGTAACAAACGGCTCGGGAAGAAACTCTGCAATTGCAGGCTACCGTATAGGCGGAAAAACGGGAACGTCGGAGAAAACAGATAAAAAGAACGAAGCGGGTATAGCCGATAAAAGACTTATTTCCTTCTTATCTGTTGCGCCGGCAGACGACCCGGAAATAGCATTGCTTTTATTACTTGACGAGCCCAACATTCCTACAAGAGTTTCCGGCGGCTTGCAGGTAGCGCCTATGTCAAGACAAATTCTTTCAGACGTGCTTCCCTACTTGGGAATAGAGCCTACTCTTTCCGTTGAAGAGCTTTTGAAGAGTGAAGTCAATGTTCCGAATGTTGTTAATATGAGTGTTGACGATGCAAGAAACACCTTGAAAAATTCAAAGCTTTCAATAACGGTGGTAGGAGACGGAGACACAGTAAAAAATCAGCTTCCTTATGCTGGACAGAAAATGGTTGCAAACGGAAAAGTAGTTGTATATACAGGCGATGCAGTACCGCCCGAAAAAACTACTGTACCTAATATAAAAGGGCTTTCGGCATCAAAGGCAAATCAAGCTCTTATAAATGCGGGACTGAGTGCGAAATTCAATTCCACAGGAGGAAACGGCGACTTTGTCGTTTATTCCTGCACTCCTGCAATAGGAGAAATGGTTAAGACGGGAAGCACCGTTACTGTAGAAATGAGAATTGTTTCCGACGAAATTACAAACTGACGGCCTTGTCTGAAAGGAAGGGTAATAAATGCTTTTATCCAAGCTTATAAACGGAATAAAATATTTCGGAGAATTTGAAGATACAGAGATAAGCTCAATAGTGACAAACAGTAAAAAAGTAACTGAGGGAGCGTTGTTTGTTGCCATTGAAGGAGTAAGTGTAGACGGCCACGATTTTATTCAAGAGGCTGTGCAAAACGGAGCAGTTGCAGCTGTAGTTACAAAAAAATGCGATGTAAGCTGTACACAGCTTATAGTTGAGGACACAAGAATAGCAATTGCAAAGCTATATGCAAACTTTTTAAATAATCCCGTAGAACAGCTCAGCGTTTCAGGAATAACGGGAACAAACGGAAAAACCACAACAGGATATCTGAGCCAATATATAATGTCTAAAAGCGGCATATCGGCAGGACTTATAGGCACTGTGGAAAATATAACGGGAGAGGGAAAAGAAGCTTCAAATTATACTACTCCCGAGCCTGTAGCTCTGCAACAGCTTTTTAAGAAAATGGTAGATACCGAAATAACTGACGTAGTTATGGAAGTTTCATCTCACGCTCTGGCGCAAAACAGAGTACACGGTATAGATTTTAAGGTAGGCGCTTTTACTAATCTTACAAGAGACCACCTTGACTATCACGGCACAATGGAAAACTATCTGAATGAAAAGCTAAAGCTTATTGATATGTCGGAAATTGCGGTAATAAATGTTGACGATGAAAGCGCACCCGCTTTTCTTGAACGTGCGGGAGATAAAAAGCTTATTACCTACGGAATAGAAAACGAGGCAAGACTGAGAGCGCAGAATATTGTAAGCCGTGCAAACGGTTCGTATTTTACTATGTGCTTTGACGATAAGAAATACAATACCTTTATAGGTATTCCCGGTAAATTTTCAGTATACAATGCTCTGTGTGCTGTCGCTATTGCAATAGCTAACGGAGTGCGTTCAGACGTTGCGGCAAAGGCGTTGAAAAGCGCACCGGGTGTTTGCGGAAGAATGGAAATTGTTCCTACAAACAAGGATTTTACGGTTATAATAGATTATGCCCATACTCCCGACGGACTTGAAAAAGCAATAACAACCTTAAGAGATATTCCCAAAGAGGGAAAATTAACTGTACTTTTCGGCTGCGGAGGGGACAGGGACAAAACAAAACGTCCGATGATGGGAAAAATAGCCTGCGAGCTTGCAGACAATATAATAATTACCTCCGACAATCCCAGAACAGAGGAGCCAAACAAAATAATAATGGATATTCTGGCAGGAGTTCAGCCTGAAAAAGCAACTCAAACGGTAATTCCTGACAGACGTGAGGCTATTGCCTTTGCGCTTGGAAGCGCACAAAAGGGCGACGTTATATTGCTTGCAGGAAAGGGACACGAAACCTATCAGATACTTAAAGATATGACAATACATTTTGACGAGCGTGAGGTCATTAAAGAAATTCTTATGAAGGAAAGCTGAGTTTTGGCAAAAACACGGCCACCTTGGAAGGTGTGATTTTAATTGGAAATTATTACAACAGGAGATATTGCAAAAAGCTGTTCGGGAGAAATAGTTTTCGGCAGAGAGGATACAACTGTTTCAAACGTTTGTATAGACAGCAGAAAAGCTAAAGAAGGCTCTTTATTTATAGCGATACAGGGGCAAAAGGCTGACGGACATGATTTTTGTCAGCAGGTTGCACAGAGCGGTGCAACGGCAGTGCTTGTGGAAAAGGATATAGAGGATTGCGGAATAACCGTTATAAAGGTGTCCTCTACTCTTTTAGCCTTACAAAGCCTTGCCGAAAGCTATCGCAAGAAATTTGCAGTACCCGTTATAGCGGTAACGGGAAGCGTTGGAAAAACTACAACAAAAGAGCTGTGCGCTCTTGTTATGAATCAAAAATATAAAACTCTTAAAAACGAGGGAAATCTCAACAGTACAATAGGTATGCCCTTATCTGTTTTTGATTTGGACAGCAGCTTTGAGGCTGCAATCTTTGAAATGGGAATGAGCGGCTTGGGAGAAATTGCGGCTATGTCCCATATTGCAAAGCCCGACGTTGGAGTAATAACAAATATAGGTGTTTCCCATATTGAAAAGCTGGGAAGCGTTGAAAATATTTTAAAGGCTAAGCTTGAAATAGAAAACGGAATGTATGCAGACGGAGTTCTTGTTATCAACGGCGACGATAAAAAGCTTTGGGAAGCAAGAAATAAATTCGTGCATATGTATATTTCCTACGGAATTGACAACAGCGAATGTGATGTTCGAGCCAACAATATAAAAATATATAATGACAGGACAGAATTTGACATTATATATAAGCAAAATACTATAAACTGTTGTATACGTGCCGTCGGACTTCACTATGTATACAACTGTCTTGCGGCAACTGCGGCAGGCTCTGCTTTGGGACTATCCTTGCAGGAAGCGGCTTCGGGAATTTCTCTTTTTAAAACTGTAGGACAAAGACAAAATATTATTAAAAAAGAAAATTTTACAATAATTGAGGACTGCTATAATGCAAGCCCTGACAGTATGAAAGCGGCGCTTGACGTTTTAAGAACCTTAGAGGGCAATAAAAAAATAGCGGTGCTGGGAGATATTCTTGAGCTTGGCAAAAGCGCTCCCATTCTTCACGAAAAGGTTGGAAAATCAGCCTTTGGAATTGACACTCTTATTTTATACGGTGAGTATGCTCAAAGCTATAAAAAAGGAGCTATGAGCGTAGGACTGAGTCAAGAAAAGATTTTTTGCTTTGAAGCAGCAGAAAAGCAAAAGTGTATTGAAAAAATTAAAGAGCTATCAACAGACGGCAACTGCGTGCTTGTAAAGGGAAGCCGTGGAATGAAAATGGAAGAGTTAATAGAAGGAATAGTAGGAGAAGAGGGATAAAAGGAATGTTAAATATAGTAATATCAGCGTTAATATCTTTTGCTGTAACAGCGGCAGCGGGACCTTTTATAATTCCCTTGCTTCGCAGACTGAAATTCGGACAGAGCATTAAGGACATAGGACCTGCATGGCATAAAAACAAAAACGGCACACCTACAATGGGCGGACTTATGTTTATTGCGGGAGCTATTGTTGCTGTTGGTGTAACAGCGTTCAGCTGGGCATCACAAAAGGATTTCAGAGTGATTGCTACTGTAACTGCCTGTCTTATTTTCGGCTTGATAGGCTTTGTTGACGATTTTATAAAGGTTGTCAAGAAAAGAAACTTAGGCTTGACAGCATTACAAAAGCTGATATTACAGGTTTTGACGGCAACAGCATATATTGTGTATCTTGCCTCAAACGGATATATTTCTACTAAGCTTCAGATTCCTTTTTTTGAAAACGGCATAGAGCTAAGTTGGTTTTATTATATTATTTCTGTTATAGTAATAGTCTTTGTTGTAAATGCAGTCAATCTCACTGACGGTGTAGACGGTCTTGCGGCATCTGTTACTTTAGCGCCTATGGTATGCTTTTGCGCAATAGCACTTGATATGAATGCTGTGGGAATATCCTCTGCGGCGGCGGCTGTGTTGGGCGGTTGTGCAGGCTTTCTGATTTACAATTTCAATCCTGCAAAGGTCTTTATGGGCGATACAGGCTCCCTATTTTTAGGCGGTGCGGTAGCTCTTGTTCCCTTTGCACTTAATAAACCTTTGCTTGTAATTATTGTTGCAATTGTCTTTATTTGCGAGGCTTTATCTGTTGTTATACAGGTTCTTGTATTTAAGCTTACTAAGAAAAGAGTTTTCAAAATGAGCCCTATACATCATCATTTTGAGATGTGCGGCTGGAAGGAAACCAAAATCGTTTATGTGTTTACGGCAATCAGCTGTGTATTTGCTGTAATAGGATATATTTTATTTTAAAATAAAGATAGGAGGTTAAGCCTTTGGATAATACAAATGCTATAAAAAAGCAAAAAAAATTAGCTCTTTTAAATAAGTCGGTATCATTCGATTGGCCTTTTTTCCTCCTTGTTATGCTACTGCTTGTTATAGGACTTGTAATGATGTACTCTGCAAGCTTTGCAAAGGGCTATTTTGAATATGATGACAGCGCTTATTATATAAAAAAACAGCTTGTTTTTGCCGTTATAGGTTTAGTTGCAATGTTTTTTGCATCGAGAGTTCATTATAATATGTGGCGTGTTGCGGCATTCCCTCTGTTTATAGTTTCCAATGTTTTATTGGTAGCCGTAAGGCTTATAGGACAGACCTCAAAGGGTGCAGGACGTTGGCTTGAAATTGCGGGAGTACGTTTTCAGCCCTCAGAGGTTGCAAAGCTTGCCGTAGTCATTATGCTTGCTTTTTATATTTCAAAAAACTATAACAAAATGAACAAATTTAAAAACGGTCTTCTTTATCCCGGAGCGATTTTGGGAATAACCTGTCTTTTGGTTGTTATTCAGCCTCACCTTTCGGGAACCGTTATTATAGGTCTTACAGGACTTTCTCTTATGATTATCGGAGGCACAAAGGTAAGGTGGCTTGCAATAATCGGTGGTTTGGGCGGCAGCGGCGCTCTGTTTATGATTTTTAAAATGGGATATATGCAGAACAGAATAGCTGCTTGGTTAGACCCTGCCTCCGACCCCTTGGGAAAAGGCTTCCAGACATTACAGTCCCTTTATGCCATAGGCTCAGGCGGTCTTTTCGGCTTGGGACTTGGACGTTCAAGACAAAAGTATTTATATTTGCCCGAGCCTCACAACGACTGTATTTTCTCTATAATATGCGAGGAATTAGGCTTTATAGGAGCTTTTATTATAATAGTTATTTTTGCGCTTCTTATTTACAGAGGCTTTGTAATTGCATGGTCTGCACCTGATAAATTTTCATCTCTTATGACTGTGGGAATAATGGCACAGCTTTCCTTCCAGGTGCTTTTCAATATAGCGGTTGCTACAAATACTGTTCCCGTAACGGGAATTTCGCTTCCTTTTTTCAGCTATGGCGGAACGTCGCTTATGATGCTGCTTGGCGAAATGGGAATTGTGCTTTCGGTATCACGAAGCGCAAGGCTGAATAAGACGTGATACCGTAAAATTTTTTGGGGGTAATTATCATAAAGGTATTGATATCGGGCGGCGGCACAGCGGGACATATAAATCCTGCTCTGTCAATAGCCAATGAAATAAAAAGAAAAAATCCTAATGCAAAAATTATGTTTGTGGGAACAAAAAGAGGTCTTGAATCGACCCTTGTTCCTCAAGAGGGATATCCTATAAAATTTATTGATGTTTCGGGATTTTTGCGCTCACTTTCCCTTAAAAATATTAAAATTGCATTCAAAGCTTTAAAGGCAAAAAGCGACGCTAAAAAAATAATAAAAGAATTTTCTCCCGATTTTGCAATAGGTACTGGCGGTTACGTTTCAGGACCCTTACTCAGTGCGGCTCAAAAAATGGGTATAAAAACCTTTATTCACGAACAAAATGCGTATTGGGGCGTAACGACACGGCTTCTTGCAAAAAAAGCGGACAAAATATTTGTAAGCTTTGAGCCTAATGAAGAACAGAAAAAGCAATATGGGGACAGATTGGTAGTTACAGGTAATCCCATAAGAAACGATATTTTAAGCCTTGATAAATCTTCATCAAGAAGAGTGCTTGGAATAGATGAAAGGCCTTTTGTAGTATCCTTTGGGGGTAGCTTAGGCGCAAAAAGAATAAACGATGCCGCTTTAGGTATGCTTGAAGAGTCAAAGAAAGACTCAAGGTTTATACATCTTCACGCCACAGGAAAACGTGATAAGGAGTATATGAAGCAGGAGCTTAAAAAAAGAGGGCTTGGCTTTACCTCTTCGGGAGATATAAGAGTTATCGAATATATACACGATATGCCAAGAGTTCTTGCGGCGGCAGATTTGGTTATATGCAGAGCAGGTGCAATAACTCTTGCAGAGCTTGCGGCAATAGGAAAGCCTGCAATTATAATTCCTTCTCCCAATGTATCTGAAAATCATCAGTATAAAAATGCAAAGGTTTTTGCAGATAAGGATGCCGCTGTTTTAATTGAAGATAAGGATTTGACAGCAGAGCTTTTATACACTACTGTAAAAGAAATCATTTCACAAAACAGGCTTGAGCAAATGTCTTCCAATATGCTCAAATTCAAAAAAGAAAATGCTGTTTCTGATATAGTGTCAAGCATTTTCAAAGAAATATAGTTTTTCACTAAAAATGTTATTTTGCATATTATAAATCGAACAGATTTTTTGGAGGTTTATAATATGCCCAAGCTACTTATCAATTCGGGAATAAGGCTTGACGGCACCATAGATGTTCAAGGTGCAAAAAACAGCCTTTTACCTATACTTGCAGCAAGCCTTATGGGAAGCGGAAAATCAGTTATACATAATTGCCCGCGCTTGTCAGATACACAGGCGGCAACTGAAATTCTTGAAGAGTTGGGCTGTAAAACCGACTTTTCAAACGGCACGGTGTATATAGATGCCGGGGACGCTTATAAATGGGAAATACCTGATAACCTTATGAGAAAAATGAGGTCATCTATAGTCTTTTTAGGTGCAATTCTGGGAAAATTCAGAAAGGCTAAGGTAAGCTTACCGGGTGGCTGTGAGCTTGGCCCACGTCCCATAGACATTCATATAGAAGCACTTAGGAAAATGGGTGTCAGTGTAAAGGACGAGTACGGGTATTTATATTGCGAATGTCCCAAAGGGCTTAAGGGTGCAAGCATTGACCTGAGATTGCCCTCGGTGGGAGCAACTGAAAATATTATGCTCTGCGCCTGCTGTGCAGAAGGTACGACTGTAATAAACAATGCGGCAAGAGAGCCTGAAATTGTTGATTTACAAAGCTTTCTTGTTAAAATGGGAGCAAAAATTACAGGCGCAGGAACTGATACAATAATTATAGAGGGTGTAAAAAAGCTTAACTGCGCAGAGCACAGCGTTATGCCTGACAGAATAGTTACAGCTACCTATCTTATGTGCGCCGCCGCAACAGGCGGAAGAGTAAAGCTTTGTAAAACAAAATATACGGACCTTTCGGCAGTGCTTTCTGCGATGTCTGATGCAGGCTGCCGTTTTAAGCTATATAATGACAGTATTGAGCTTTTAAATGCTCCTGTTCCAAAAGCTTTGAATACGGTAAGAACAATGCCTTTTCCGGGCTTTCCCACAGATGCTCAGGCGTTGCTTTGCGCATATTTAACGGTTGCAACGGGAACAAGCATAATAGTTGAAACTGTTTTTCAAAGCCGATATAAGTATATACAGGAGCTTGCAAGAATGGGTGCGAAAATTCGCACAGAGGACAGACTTGCTATAATTGACGGCGTTAAATATCTTACAGGCTCAAGCGTTGAGGCGACCGATTTAAGAGGCGGAGCCGCCCTTGTTATTGCAGGGCTTATGGCTAAAGGAACTACACAGATAGATAAAATTTTTCATATTGAAAGAGGATATGAAAACATAGAATATGCTCTTTCCTCATTGGGAGCAGATATCAAAAAGATTTAGGAAGTGAAACAAGATTGGCTATTGTCAGAAAAGCGCCGGAACCTAAAAAGACACAAGTTCAAGCTCCGTCTGAAAGACAAAGAAGAAAAAAACGCCGCAAAAAGAGAAGCAAAGCCTTTTTTGTTATTCTTTTTGTGCTTTTGATGCTTGCGGTTGTAATAACCTCTATAACACTGTTTTTTGATGTCAAGGAAATAAAAGTAGAGGGAGAAAGTATATATATTAATGAAGAAATTATCGCAGCTTCGGGCATAGAGCTTGAAGATAATATGTTTGCATTAAATAAATTCAGCATATGCGATAAAATAGAAAATCTGCTTCCTTTTGTTGAAGAAGCAGTTATTGAAAGAAATTTACCCAATACCATTATCATTAAAATTACACAGGCAAAGCAAGCGGCATATCTTGAAACAACGGGCGGTTACGTGCTTTTAAGCAGTAAGGGAAAGGTACTGGCAAATAAAAATGAAAAGCCCGAAACAAGTATGCAGCTTTTTGGCTCGGGAATAGTTGCAAATACAGTGGGAGAAATCCCTCAGTTTAAGGATAATATAACCTATGAAATGTATTTGGCACTTATGGAGCAGTTTGAAAGCTTCGGAATTACCGAAAAAGTAACTATGCTCAACATAGGAAGAGCAAGCAGACTTGCTTTTGAATATGAGGGCTGTATCGTTGTAAATTTAGGCACGAATGAAAATTTGACACGTAAATTTGAGTTTTTCAGATATATAATGGACAGAAATCCAAAACCTCAGTTTGCCCTTATGGACCTTACTGAAACCGTGTCAAATAAAGCTACATACAGCGGAGATATACCGCAGTCAAAATATTTGACCGAGAGAGGTCTTCTTATAACAGATGCGCTTCCAAGCGATGAAAACGAGGAAATTTCCTCTGATTTACCTGAGGAAAACGTTTCTTCGGAAATATCTGAATAATAAACATAAATTTTGTGGAAATTTTTTTAAAAAACACTTGCAAAATACAATATCTTGTTATAAAATATAATAGTATATTTGTGAAAAATAAGGAAGTTTATATAAGGAGGATTTTTAATATGCCGGTTCGTTTAGCACCCACAAGTGATGAAGCAGTGCTTATTAAAGTTATAGGTGTCGGAGGAGCAGGAAATAACGCTATTGACCGTATGATTGAAGCGGGTATTGAGGGCGTTGAATTTATATCTATCAATACAGATATTCAGGCTTTGTTCCGTTCCAGAGCTTCTAATAAAATTCAAATAGGAGAAAAACTTACAAAAGGTCAGGGCGCAGGTGCAGATCCTGAAAAGGGTAAGCGTGCAGCCGAAGAGAGCAGAGAGGCTATTGCCGATGCTTTAAGAAATGCCGATATGGTATTTATAACTGCCGGTATGGGCGGCGGCACAGGAACAGGAGCAGCTCCCGTTGTTGCTGAAATTGCAAAGGAAATGGGTATACTTACAGTAGGTATAGTAACAAAGCCCTTTACCTTTGAAGGCAAAAGCCGTATGAGCAAGGCAACCACCGGTATTGAAACCCTCAAGGCAAGAGTTGACTCTCTTGTAGTTATCCCCAATGAAAGATTGAAATTCGTTTCTGAACAGAAGATAACCTTCCAGAACGCATTTATAATTGCAGACGATGTTTTGCGTCAGGGCGTTCAAGGTATTTCCGACCTTATTATGAAGCCCGGTATAGTAAACCTTGACTTTGCTGATATTTCCGCTGTTATGACAGATGCAGGCTATGCTCATATGGGCGTAGGTAAGGCTGCAGGAAAAGACAAGGCAGAGGCTGCTGCAAAAATTGCTATGTCATCTCCCTTGCTTGAAAGCTCAATCAACGGTGCAAAGGGTGTTATTATCAACATCACTGCATCTCCCGATATTACTCTTGATGAAATCGAAACAGCTTCCGGACTTATCTACGAAGCGGCTCACGATAATGCAAACATTATCTGGGGTACTTCCTTTGACGAAAGCTTTACCGATGAAATGTGCGTAACTGTTATTGCTACAGGCTTTGAGGGAAATATCAATAATATGTTTAATCCCAATGCAAAGGCTTTGAACATTGAAACACCCAGCGAAGAGAATGAAGCTGACGGAGAAATGGGAATTGACGACGGCGGCTTTATTGACCTTATAAACGAATTGAGCAAAAACAAATAAAAAACAGACTGTCGAAAAAGGCACAGACCGCAGAAAAGGAAAAAACATAAGCGGTTGAAGCTAATTTTTAAAATTGATATAGGAAAGGAGTTCTACTCTTTTCCTATATTTTTTATGGAA